>JAIOQJ010000158.1 GCA_021413475.1 Planctomycetota bacterium
GCAAGTCAAAGTGGTGAGAATCAATGAAGATTGTGCTGGGAGCTCTTGATATTACACAAACAGCTTGACGACAATCAATTAGATGTGCAGTTCATGCCGCCACCGGACGAAGTAGCGTGTCCCATTCCTTCGGTTTCACAAGTCCTCGGTCAACAAGGAGTCTTCGAGTGGCCGCCAATGTACCAGTGGGAACGATGTCGGTCTACCGGTGCTTGCGGAACAGAAAAATGGTGTCTGAGGGCTCGTGTCGATACCCAACCGGTTCGCCCGCCTCCGCCGATTTAGAAAAACCAAGGTGTCGCAACGCCGCGTCAAGCTGGGCTAGGTAATTGATTCAGTCATCGAGGGCAGTCCTTGAAACACCGAATCGCAGGTTAATGAATAGTTTAGGATGCCGGCCCGTTGGAAGATATTATCTGCCAAATGTTTCAGGAGGTAAAGCACCAACGCGGGAATATTAAATCTCGTGGAGGGAGATACGTGCCCACGCACGCGGTGAGTATGACATCCAAGAATAAGAAATTTGAGCTCCGACCGAGCGTCTGTTAAAGCCCAAGGTGACGCCCTGGGAATGATGTAATGGAACTTCAAGCCCTGAAAGGCAACGCCGTGAAGGATTGTTTGCAAAAATTTCGCAATGTTGTCTTCCGACCCCGATAGGGGTCGCAGCTATTAGCCCCGGGTCGCGCTTCGCGCACCCGGGGTTTGCGTTCCGCGCTTTTTCCGACCCCGATAGGGGTCGCAGCTATTAGCCCCGGGTCGCGCTTCGTGCACCCGGGGTTTGCGTTCCGCGCTTTTTCCGACCCCGGAGGGGTCGCAGCGACGCTCGCTTCGACCCCTCCGGGGTCGATTTGTTTTTTTTGAGGCACTACCGGTGGTGTCGCTGCGCTCAACCACCGGCTACTGGCTGCGACCCCTATCGGGGTCGGAAGAGGCCTCGGCATCTGAAGATGCTTGACTTTGTGGAAGATTTCCCAGGGCGTTGCCCTGGGCATTAACATGACGCTCCTTTGGAGCTAAGAATATCTCACCACACAAACTCCAGCCCCAAATTCAGCCCGTGCGCCCAGAAATCGGTTTCCTGGAACAAGACCGCGGGTCGGCGCTGCCCGGTCGGGACGACGTTCGGCAGGTTGTTCGGGATAAACGACAGATCGACCGTGCGATCGATCTGCTGGCCGGGGCGGACCACGTTGGACCAGTACAGGAAACTGTAACCAACGTAGCCGCGCAGGTGCGGGGTCATCTGATAACCGAGATTAATGGACACATCCGGCGCGACGCTAAACGAATGTTGCGACTGCCGGCCGATGTTGGAGCGGGCCGCGAGTAAGCCGCCTGATTGCGTCAGCGAACCCTGGCCAGGCAGTGTCTGAATGTTGCTTCCGCCGATTTCGACGTTCTTCGAGTTCACGCCCAAAGCCACGCCGACGCGGGCGTTGACGAACCAGCGATTCCAGCGTTGTTCGTAGTTGCCGCCGAACTGAATTCCGTTGAACTGATTACGAGTTGCGAAGCGATCAGTCACGGTCGTTTGCGTTCCGAGGGGATCGTTGGCATCGGCACCGGCGATGATGGATTCCTGGATCTGCAAGCTCTCTTCGAGATCGAGATGCCGATAACCCGCGAAGAGCGACAGCGTCTGGTCATCGCTCGTGCAGAGCCGTTTCAGGAGATTGACGTCCGCGCCCCAGAATTTACTGGCGGCGTTAATTCGCAACGAACCGGTGCTGAAGCCCGGGAAGGCGACGGTCTCCACTTGTTCGCTATTGGTATTGAGCAGGAACACGGGCCGCGAAATCACGGGGACCGAATTGCTGTTCACCAAGAAGTTTGAATTCTTGCTGCCGAGGAAGAAGAAGCTGGCATCCAGGCCAACCGTTTCTTCCTCATCGACCCAAAGAGATGCACGATATCGAGCCCCGCTTTGGCCTCCTGAGTTGTACGAGCCCGGCCCGAAGAGCGCTTGCGTTCCCACGGCACCGATGACGCCATCCGAAGCGCCCGAGCCAGTCGTGGCCAACAGCGGCGTCGAATCGTTGCGCACCCACCAGAGCAAATACTCGGCCTTCACGCTCAACCGCGGGCCCGACGCCGGTGCGAAGGCACTGATAAAGCCATCGACCGGAATCGATTCCGATGGAACTGCTTCTTTGCGAAAGTGCGAAAATAGTCCAGTTCGCCGAGCGATTGGCCGTTCGAGCGTGGCCTGAGCGCACGTGTTGCACGAGGGCGGAAGGATGCGTGCCGCCGGTGCGGAGCGGGCGGCCTCGCCCTTCGGCGGCTCGCCGACGACGCGCGGCGCAACGTCGATCACCTCGGCACCAAGCGGAAGTTTTCGCGGAGTCCCTGACCAGTTCACGGAAGGGACGTCTGGCTTTCCTTTGCTCCAAACGGACGGCCGAAAAACACCGGGGACGCCCGACCATTCCGTGGGCGTGCGTTTGCCTCCCGTCCAATCCGTGGGAGCGCTTTTATTTCCCGACCAGTCAGCGGGTGCTTGTTTGATGCCGTCGCCCGACCACTTGAGCGGTTCGTCGGCAACGGGCATCGATATCGGACTTGGTGTGAACCAAGAGCGCACAATCGAATCGGGGCTGAGCGATGGCGATTCATTCTCCAGCTTCGTTTCCAGCCATTCGATGGGCAACGGCATCGGTTCAGCCGGCAACGCCGGCCCCTGAGCGACCTGGGGCGAACTCCCCGTCCAGGGCAATTCGGTTCTCTTCGACCAATCGAGGTCGACGACCGAACCGGTCGTGCGTTTCCACGTGACCGGAGTGTGGGAGGATTTCCAGGTAATGGGGCCGGCGTTCCAGATGGCTCCGTCTTCGGCGAAGCCAGGCGTGGGCAGAATCAGGAGAGATGCCGCGAAGGCACCGGCTCGAACGAGTTTCATCGCCTTACCAGCCTTCCTTGTGCATGTTGTGGTTGAAACGTTGCATCCCCTTGTCTCAGCATCTTCGGCAAAATCCGCACCTCACCGTCGCGCGAATACGCATCACCGGCACGATCGATTTCGCCCCCCGCAGGTCCAATCGCTTTATCCCGTACCGATTCCCCAGTCTTACTCACCACCCGGCGTCGAGAAGCGGATTGACAGGCGATGGATGCCTCGGCATGGTCTGCCGCGCAGTTGCCGAGGGGGAATTCCGTGAAGGGTTGGAGGGGGCGATGAAAGCTCGAAGAGATTTGCGTTTGTGGAATGGGCTGGCGTTTGCTCTGGGGATCTTCCTTTTGCATGCAGCCGAGAGTCGTGCTTACTATTGGCGAAATTGGCCCGGGACCGGTTTGCAGGCGGACACGACGAGTTCTACGCAATCAAGCCAGGCGACCGTCAACACATCGACCGATACCTCCATCACTGTGGGATCATTGTCGAGCGATCCGGAGGTCGTTGATCCGGAAACCGAAATCATCCTCGGCGACCCCGAAATTGTAGACCCAGGCTTGGACGTGCGGAATCCGGAACCGACGACGATTTTATCGTCGTTGATTGGATTGGTGACGTTGGGTTTGCTGCGACGATGGCAGCGAGTGAAATAGGCCACTTTTGGTGGATCTCTCCCAGCCAATGGGCGTGTCGCGTCGGCGGCTTACGCCGCGCGACGAGTCGTGGCCGAAAAATTGATCGCCCCAGTCGCCCTATCTTTTCCAAGTTCTGGCCTGGCGGTTCCGATCCCTCAATTTCACGGTGGAGAACCGCGATTTCTGGATTTTATTAACAGTCTGTTGTCGATAATGGAGCGTACGTAAGACCGGAGATATCCATGGCGGAAATAAGTACCTCTTCCACGATGCCCAAAGGTGATTCTCCGGAATTGCTGCGGCAAATCATGACCGACAGCGTCGGCGGCTTTTCGGCCGTCCACCGCGCGCACGGCGATGTCGTCGCCTACTGGAAGGGCGGCGTGCCGATCGTCTTCGTCGTCGGCCCTGAATTTGCCCGCGATATGCTCGCGGATAAAGAGACTTACTACATTCGTGCCGGGCACCCCGGTTCCAAGGGCTCCGCTCAGCGCAGTTTCATGAATGGCATGTTCGGAGTGAACGGCAACGTCCACACTCAGTACCGCCGCATGTATATGCCCGCATTGAAGCGTGGCAGTGTCGAAACGCAATTTGAAGCGATGAATCGCCTGGCCGACGATGTCGTTTCCGGTTGGCGTGAACATCAGACACGCGACCTCGTCAGGGACATGAAGAACTTGGCGATGAGCGTGACCGGCCGCATGCTTTTCGGTCTGAGCGATCTGACGGCCGCCAGGCATGTTGAAGCGTACTTCGATCACTGGGTGATGCTCAATCATCAGACGCTGTTTGCCTCGATCCTTCCCGTCGATGATCTACCAAATCCCTATCCGGAGTTATTGGACGCCTCAGAGGAAATTCGAAATCGCCTTATCGAATTACTCAAAGAGAAGCGAAAAGCGGCCCCTGCCGCTCAATCGGAATTCGATTTGCTCGCCACACTGCTTTCCGTCCAGGAACGCGGCCTGATCGGCGAGCAGGAAGTGATCGGCCAGTTGCATTCGCTCTTCAATGCCGCCCATCACACGACGAGTTACGCATTGACATGGACGCTTTTCCTGATTGCCCAGCACCCGGCAATCGCTCGCAGGCTGGTTGACGAAATCCAGACGAACGCGCCCAGCGATGACTCAAGTTTGGATCAACTCAATCGTTGCGAGCACCTGGAGCGGGTCATCCGCGAAAGCCTGCGCCTGATCGGCCCGCTCGTCTACATGTCTCGTGAAGCGACTTGCGATGCACCGCTCGGTCGATATCAAGTGCCTCGCGGTACCGTCGTCCTTGTCAGCCAGTACAACACGCATCATCGTGCCGCGGATTTCGCGAATCCTGAAACATTTAATCCCGATCGCTGGAAGACCATGGGGCCCTGCCCTTATTCGTACCTCCCTTTTGGCCAGGGAACACGGATGTGCATGGGTGCCCCGTTCGCTTTGCAGTTCATGAAAGTCGTCGTGGCGATGATCACGCGCCGCTTTCGGCTGACCATCGCCCCTGGCACGACCATCAATCGACGTTCATCGCTGACACTTGGCCCAGCGGGTCCACTACCCGTCCTGATTCACCGGCAAGACGGCCTGTACGCAACCAGCGCGGTACACGGCCAAGTCCTTGAAATGGTCACGTTGCCGACGGCCGATCGGACCGCGATCGCCGCGTGAGATCCAGGGATCACCTTGATGGTTCGACGCTCACCTCGAAGCGTTGGATTCATCTTGATCAGGAAACTTCGAGAATTTCTCGAAGACCGGGGTTCATGCCCACAGCACGTTTCCTGTTCATCGAATGGAGTTCTTTCAAGATGGCATCGTTGAGATGATTCTCCATGGTCGCCAAGGCACGGGCCGCAGCGTCTGCGCCCAGAACGCGCTGATCGAAAGTCAGTCGCATATCCAGCCGACTCTCTTCATCGAGGACACTGTAATGTAACGTTCCGGTCATGGGCGTGATCAACTGAACCATCCCCGCCCCGGAAGAAGCCGTCGAGGTGATCGAAAACGTGCCAACATAACGTTCACGCCAGCGGCCGGATGAATGAAAAGCGGACCACAACGCTAACCGCCGCAGCAGGCCTGGCAGCCGTGCGATGACCAGGATCCGGCGAAAACTTCCGATTGTCTCAATGGGCTCCCTCTTACAGCCTCGGAGATACGCATCAATTTTCGTCAGGGACAGCAAGTTAGGGTGACGGACCTGCGCGAAGAAAACCGCATCTTCTCCTTCGTGTTGACGCTCAACGGCAATGTTCGCAATCGGGGTTTGATGCTCGTAAATGTGATGCCAAGGAAAACAGATATAGCTTTGCAGAAACGAGGGATTGTCCTGGGAAGTCAGAGCGAACGCTTTGGCAATAATCGCCGTCCACTGCGGGCGGTTTCGAAGCAATTGGCGGGCCGCCACAACATTCTTCAGATCCATCTGCCGCTCAACCATGGCGCTGGGAACATTCCGTGAGGCTCGGCAAACGTCCGTGATGAATCGCCGCATGCCCGAGAGGGATTTCCACTGACCTAATGGAAATGACATATCTAAGTCCTCGTTTCGATGACGGTGTTTCGTGCAAGGGCGTCGGCATAGACTGGGAGGGCGAGCGATCGTCTAGTGCGGATCCAGTGATGATGCATCCGGAGAGATGCCTCGACCGGAGTTTAGGCCGCCATTCGGGTGGCTGCCATCGACCGGAGTTCGTTCAAGATGCTGCCTTGTAGATGTTTTTCCATGATCGCCAGGGCACGAGCCGCCGTACCGCCGTCGAGAACTCGATGGTCGAAAGTCATTCGCATATCCAGCCGGTTCTGCGCATCGAAAAGGCCGTAGTGCAACGTACTGGTCATGGGGCTGATCACGCGAATGGGTCCCGAACCGAGCGACGCCGTCGAGGTAACGGAGAACGTCCCAATATAGCGTTCGCGCCAGCGGCCGGATCCATGAAAGGCGGACCAAACTGCCAACCGCCGCAACAAACCAGGCAGTCGAGCCATGACGAGGCCTCGGCGAAAACTGCCAATCGTTTCCACCGGTTCCGATTTGCAACGCCGGAGATATTGGTCAATTTCCGCCAGAGGCAGTAAGTTGGGGTGACGAACCTGCGCGAAAAACACCGCCTCTTCGCCCTTGTGTTGGCGCTCGATGGTGATGTTCACAATAGGGGTTTGATGTTCGTAAAAGTGAGGCCAAGGAAAGCGGACATAACTTAGTAAAAGCGCGGGACTTTCCAGGGAGGTTAAAGCAAACGCTTTGGCGAAAATCGAAGTCCACTGAACGTGTGGCTTAAGCAATTGACGGGCGGCCACGACGTCGTGCAAACTCATTTGCCGCTCAATCATGACGCTCGGCACACCCTGCGCTGCTCGGCAAATGTCCGTGATGAATCGCCGCATTCCCGAGAGGGCTTTCCGCCGACCCATAGGCAATGACATATCCAACACCTCGCTTCGATTTCGGCATAATTGCGTGAGGCGAGCCATCCGTGGAACGGCCCGACACCGTCCTACGAATTATCGGGATCCGGCCAGTTGTTAAGGCACGTGGGATAACGTCTGGTTACGCGTTCGTCAAGTGCGGATTCGCAGGGATGAAGTGCGGAAAGAAAGACTACTCAGGAACTGAGTTACGCCGCCAGTTGAGTGGATTTCATCGACCGGAGTTCGTTCAGGATGCTGCCTTGTAAGTGATTTTCCATGACCGCCAGGGCTCGCGCAGCCGTCGCCCCGTCGAGAACGCGGTGGTCGAAGGTCAGCCGCACGTCGAGCCGGTTTTCTTCATCGAAGATCCCGTAGTGCAAAGTCCCGGTGAATGGAGAGATGACTCCAATCGCTCCCGCTCCAAGTGACGCGACCGAAGTGACTCCGTACGTGCCGAAATATCGCTCGCGCCAGCGGCCTGACGCGTGCAATCCATACCAAGCCACCATACGGCTTATCCAGCCAGGCAGTCGAGACAGACGGACGATCTGGCGAAATTCGCGAATGCTCTCGATCGGCTCGTTCTTGCAACGACGGAGATACTCATCGATCTTGGTTAAAGGCAGCAAATGAGGATGGCGAAGACGGGAGCCCAACGCGACGTCTTCATTCTTATACTGACGCTCCACGGTGAAACTCGCGATCGGGACTTGATGTTCGTAGAGGTGAGGCCAAGGCAGACGAATATAACTACGCAGCAACGACGGAACTTCCAACGAAGTCAGCGCGTATGCTTTGATGAAGATAGCCGTCCACTGCGTTCGCGGTTGAACCAACTGGCGTGCCTTGACGACATCGTTCAAGTGCATTCGCCGCTCGATCATGACAGTCGGCACACTCTGTCCGGCCAGGCAAAAGTCGCGGACGAGCCTTCGCATCCCGGAAAGCGACTTCCAGCGACCCATTGGCAGCGGCATTCCAATTCCCTCGTGACGATTCCCACGCGATTTTACGCGGCTGCATGGAATAGCCTTGGGATTTCGGCTCGTCAAGTGGAGAACCGGGCGATAAGGTGCGGACTTTGAATCTGAATTTGGGCGAGTTGCCGCGCTCTTCTCCGGAAACCCTTCGAAGAGCGGCTAAACGGGAATTGGAAACTTCATTCAAAAATCTGGTTGTACCCCCACCAGATCAAAATCGCGAGGCCGAAGACGATGATCGCTTCCATCAAGATGCGGACGATCGGGTTCGCAAGAATGCCGGGACTGGAAGCGGACGGATCACCATCGCTTTTTGGCTCCGCGATTGGCGTGCGTTCGGTGGTGTCCGCGAGGTTCCGAGTCTCTGTCGTTGGTCGAGACGAAGGAACTGGGGACGGGGCCACGGGAAAAAGCGGGCTAGGAGGCGGCGGATCAAAAAACGGCTTTTGGATCGTGGACGAACCGGTGCCATCGCCCTCCCCGATTCGATTGCGACCAGAATCTTGACCCGTATTCGCCATCGCCGGCTTGGGCGCGGGCATCCGGCCACTCGGTTGCGGAATCTTGGGACCGGCTTGACGTTGCATCTCGGCGCGCAAGATCGCGGAATCCTGGCGGTACGATCCGGGGGTCATATTGCCGCTGCCTGAACTTTGTCCCGCGGGTTGTTCGCGCGCGGCCGGGCTCAGAAGCGGCATCTCGTCTTCGGGTGGAGCCGGCATCTGCTGATCGACGAATGGCAGCAACGCTTGATAGACTTCCTCCGGTGTCTGGTAGCGATCCTCGACCGATTTCGCGAGCATCTTTTTCAGAACCGCCGCGATTGCCTCCGGAACCTCGGGGCGGATTTGTCGGATCGGCGTCGGCTCTTTCGTCTGATGCGCAATCAACTTCTGGGCGATCGTTCCATCCGGATAAGGGGGATGGCCGGCCAACAAGAAGTAGAAAGTTGCACCGAGCGAATAGATATCGGCCCGAACGTCCACATTGTGGCTATTGACCGTCTGCTCGGGAGCGACATAATCGGCCGTGCCAAGCACGCTTTTTTCGTCGTACTTGAGCGTCAGCATGTCGTCATCGGAGTTGTAAAAGCGGGCCAGGCCCATGTCGAGAATCTTGGCGACACCAGTGCGATCGACGAGGATGTTGCCCGGCTTGATATCGCGATGAACAACACCAACACGATAGGCGTGATCGAGCGCGTGAACGGACTGCCACGTGTAATTCACCGCACGCTTAATTTCCATCGGCCCGGTCTTCTTGATGATGTCAAGAAGACTGCTGCCATCGACATATTCCATGACCAAGAAATGCAAGTTGCCATCTTGATCGATGTCGTGTGTGCGAACAATATTGGGATGATCGAGCGCGGCAGCCGCTCGGGCCTCGCGATAAAAGCGGCCGAGCGCCGCGGGCTCTTCCGCCTTGGCGGGAGGGAGCACCTTGATAGCCACTC
>JAIOQJ010000159.1 GCA_021413475.1 Planctomycetota bacterium
ATCGTCATCGAGCGCAAGGGTCTGACTCGAATGGACGCTATCCTGGAAGATGGCACGAGAATCGAGGCCGCCCCGCTAAAGCTTCTCGATCCGAATGTACGCAAAGAACAGCGAATGGAGAGGGGAGATCGGTTTGTTGTGATCGGGGCGCGGAATGACGAGAAAATCGGCCTCACATTGGCGGGGAATGGATTGGCGGGTCAAGTGCTGATCATCACCGCGGAACGGATCCACAGCTTGCCATTACCCAATGAAGCCTCCTGGAAAAGAAGCGTGACCGCAAGCGAAAATGGGTTGTTAACGAAATAGGAATGGGTAAGTTCCGCTTTGTCGGCGAATGGTAGTGCGTTGACCTGTTGCAGACCCGACGCGGCAAGTGGAACGCAAATTTTCTGCCACCGGTCTGGGTGTATGTGTTTCACAGCCAAACAGCTTCAACAGAAATACGTCTTGAAGGAGGAAGAAGAGTCGAGCGCGAAGACAGGCATGAAATGTCTCATCCGATCGGGGTGTCCCCCCAAAGGGGGGGGACTTTCTCGCGAGAGCCTTTCACAACTTCTGAAAAGTGCAAGCAACGTGCGGACGATGCAGTCGGATCTCCGCACGACCACAGCATCACTTCTTCGGCAGAGTTCTGTCCGGTGCGTTACGCGAAGAGATCGTTTCGGCCGGCAATCGGTCTGGGAAGACTCTAGTGGTCTGCGGGCCGCCGGCCTCTTCCTCAACCTTCGAGCACTCTCGCGGAAGTGCGGCCATCAAATTGAAGGGGCACTGAAATGTTGGAACACCATTCGCGCTGACCTTGAACGTGGCCGTGGCGAGGGTCCCCCATGAATTGCGGGTGAAACCAAGACCCGTCACTGGATCACGCCAGCGCACCAATACTTTCGGCGTTCTTAAATTGGCAAGAGCTTTCTTCACCTCATGCGGAACTGGAAGCGGTCGACCCGATTCGAACGCTTCTTGCAAAACCTGCTGGTTCCATTCTTCAGTCAAAGCAAAGCTTTGGGAAATCGCCGGTTGAACGTTGGTGGCGGGGACATCGAGGAGAACGTAGAATCGATTCCCTGATTGATAGAGAACCACTGTTGCCGCATGTTCCTTGGGTTTCATGTAGATCGTACCATAGGTCGCTTCCCAGGCGATTTCGATCAATTCCTTCACGGGAATCAAACGTTGTTCCGCCTTGGCGGCAAAGGCGTTGTTGTAATAACCGCGCAGATATTTCATGAATCGCGTGTCCACTTCTCCGCTGATCCGGTTCGCCCGGTTGGCGGCCCGGCAGTGCGTGAGCAATTGATCGCAACACTCGGAAGCCTCGAATCGATCCAGGCCCCAATGTTGGCGGCCGTTGAGCAATACTTTATGAGCGAACATCAATCGCTCGAGTTCGTCGCGGTCGAACGTTCGACGGATGACAGGTGCTCGATCGGGAAAAGCAACTTCGACGTCCCTCAGAATGGCCGACGCCGACGGGAAAAGGAGAGCAAGTTCTTCCAGTTGCGATTGTTTGGTCTTCGCGACCGTTTCATCTTCCTTATTGGTCCGTGCTCCGGGTTGATAGCGGCGAAGATCATTCAGCAGTTTTTTGGCCGCTTTTGACAAGTTTTCCGGAGCCGCGGACGGGCCATCTTCTTTCAATGTCAATGCAATCAATCGAACGAGATTGATCTTGTCGGGAAGTTCTCTGTTCTTGGAATTCTCGCGATAGCGTTGTTCCAGTTCGCACGCTTGGACACACAAACGGTCAGCGGCCTCACGATCCTCGATTTCGAAGGGCATCATGTATAAAGCGATGGCCTGACGAAACAGGAGTTCCATGCGAACCTGATCCTGGCGATCTTCCGGGATATAGGCAACGGCGCGAAGGGCCCGGCGATAGTCGTCGGCGGCCTCCGCGTAGTCGGGGCATTGACCGAAGAGTCGGCAATCAGCCTGCCGCTCCAAACTGTTGTAGTAGCGCTCGCACAAAAGCTGGCGGACTTCCGAGTGATTAGTCTGAATGTCAGTGGCCGCATCCAGTTCGCGAATGGTTTCGACGATTTGTCGGGTCAGGTCGCGGAATTGGACGCAAGCTTGCTCGTCATCGCCCTGGAATCGCTTGATCATCGCCAGGCCGTGTTGGCAATGGAATAAATCGATCTTGCATTGGTATGGGTTGGTTGGATTGCTTTCGAGGAGCGATTGAATAATGGCCACGCACTCTTGGAACTCGCCGGCTGCTTCGTTAAAGCGGCATTGTTCCATGTAACCCCACGCCGTGTGCTTGTGAACCGCGGCCGTGAGGGGGAGCGTCTCATAGCTCGGCATTTTCCTCATCTCATGAAACGCTTCCTTCATTCGCTTATCCGATAGCCCGAACATCCCCTGTCGCCGGCAAGCATCGGCCTCCTTGCACAGGGTGTAGGCGATGAACGGAAGCGGCGTTCCTTCTTTCAAAACTTGTCGCGCACCCCGGAAATGTTCGATGGCATGGTCGAATCGGTTCAAGCGTTCGAGACACAGCATCCCATAATCCAAGAGACAAAGCGCATGCAGCGGCTGCAACTTCTTGTTGCTATCTTGCTGGTACGCTTCGATCGCTTTCAAATAGTAGGATTGAGCCTTTCCGAAATGCTGAAATTTTTGATGCAGCACAGCGAGATAATGGACATCGGTCGGGTAGTCGGCATCCGTCTCTTTTTTCACCAGAGTCTTTTTCTCTAGCGAATCGATCACTTTTTCCATCGCCTTGGTTCGGCCAGCCACGCCTTCCGCGTCGAGAAACCATTTGAGGTGCTCGTATCGGTAATCATTATGGTACTTCTTCTCGCGCGATTTCAGGAGGACATGCTGCCGAATTCTCTCGGAATCAATCAACTCCGAAATCGACTTGGATCGCTCGAGATCCTTCAGAATATCGAGTCGTAGGCTTGGCATGAACCAGGGGACCTCGTCGGCCCACCAGTTGCCGAACGTACTGGGCACCATGGTCAGCAGGAGCCCTTTTGCCTCGTCGTCCAATTCCTGATAAGGGAACCTGGCCCCTTCGACGGGGAAGAAATGGAACTCTCCCTGGTCGTCGTCCAGGCGGCGCCATTCCGGATTCTGGCTCTTTAGCCGATCACGCAAGTGAACTTTCATTTCCTCGAACAAATCGTTGACCGTGAAGCCGGCCTTGGCGTCGCGAGCCGGTTTCCTCGACAGGGCACACAGCCCGTGCAAAAGAGCGACGGTGAACGGGGAATTGCCCGCCCGAGCATCTCCGTCCGAGGCACTTTGCCAAGCACGACTGGCCGCGATGGCCTGGAAAGACTTGTTCGCAAGCTGGCCAGGATCGTAACTCTTCACCGAATTGCCGTCGGCGATTTTCGTTCCGTCGGCCACACGGAATACCTCTCCAGCATGGCAACAATCGAGGATCAGGAGCTTATGGCGGGCCGGGCAATTTTTCCGCAGATTCGTGACCAGCAGATTCGCCAGGTCGATCGCCTTCGATATATCCCGATCCCCATTGGGGAGCATTTCGATGTCAGCTGGAAAAAGGAACGCTTGCCCGTTCTTGCCGTCCAAACCCTTCTTCACGTAGCCGTGGCCCGAGAAGTAGATGACGACGCTGTCATCGGGGCCGACAGCATCACTGCACAAAAAGGCGTTCTGCAAGCTCTTTTCAATCGCCGCTTTGGTCGCCAGCTTGCCTGTCAAGTGTCGAACGTTTTCCGCTTGATAACCAAAGCAAGTCACCAGTAGATCATGCACCTGTCGGGCATCATCTTCAGCGTTTTTTAAGCGCAAATCGCCTTCGTAGTTAATGCCGACGATCACGGCCCAATTCTTGCCCGATTTTGCCGTTGGCGAGCCGACTTTACGAGGCTCCGCCGACGCCAAAGCGGCGAACCCGAAGAAGTAACCGATGGCGATGATGGCTTTGATGGTGTTCGACATGATTGGGCCTCCAAGTGTTTCCTGAACCGTATCAGTTTATCACTTGGACGATGCGGAAATCAAACATTTTCGCGAAACGTTGTTTCCGAGCGAAATGAAAAACCTCGCCGTCATGGAGGCCCATGACGGCGAGGTTTTGCGTAGCCATGATCCGCGAAAGCGACTCCGTCGAATTCGTGGTGATTCACGCATCTATTACCAACTGCGGCGATATTCGATGCGAACTAGTTCGTTGTACCATCGATTGCCCGTGATCGCATGGCCGTAGCCGACGTAGACGTCGTTCTTGCCGAAGTAGGTTCGCGCGCCGATCTTGGCGTTCACGATGGTCTGCCCCGCAGCGTCCGTTTGGCCCCCCGGGCCGGGAATGCCGTTGAACTGTTCGACCGTGGTTGCAAAGCCGCTGAGGGCAGTCCAACCCATGAGTTCGGCAACGGGCGTGAAGCGGAACTTTTCAGTGCAAAGCAGATCGTAGCCGACGCCGGCACCGTACTGAAGCACGTTGCCAGCGATAGGACCGCCACCGACCGGAATCCAGTCCGTCAATTGCGCTTGCAAGGTTACTCGATTGAGCCGTTGGAAGTAGAGCAAGCTCGGCTCCAAGCTCACATGCGCCGTGCCCAGCCCGTCGCTGGCGACGCCCGTGGGAATATAGGTGCGGAATTGGAACGTCAGGTAGCGATCTTCTTCAGCGACGAGGGCCGCTTTGATACCAAGTTGGAGGTCGGAAAAGCCCGACGGACTGGAACCGTTGTTGAAATCGACCTCACGGTACGGCATGTCCGCGAACGCCGAGAACCGATTGTTGAAGGCGTATTCGAAGTAAGCGAAGCCTTGCTGAAAATCGATATTCGGCGGGGGCAATTGGGCCGGCCCGCGAGCGTTGGGGTTGAACAGTGTTCCGCCGCCTCGGATTCCTTGCGGGGCTCCGCCGAAGCACTGTGCGTAGAAGTACTCGGCACGATCGGGACGATTCATGTCCGTGCCGCGTTCGTACCGCAGACGAAACGTCGTCTTCGGAATGGCGCTGTCCAGGTATCCGCCCGGCGCGGCCAGTGCCGCACTGGAGCCGACACCGGCCCCCGACGCCAGATCAGAGAATGTCGGATCCGGTTGATTGGCAATCGGATCAGCGCTCTTAGGCAAATCCATTTTGGGCGTGAGGGGCGTGATCGGGGCAGGCTGACAGTTCTGGACCGTATTGGGCTGCGTGCAAGTCGTGCATCCAGCTTCAGCCCGATGGGACCAGCGGTGGAACAATCCGTTACTTTTTTCCCCCTGTTGAGCCGAGGCGGTCGACGACCCGGCGACGAACAGTGCCATCCCCAGAATATTTCGACACACTTTCAAAGTGCGTAACATGGCCTTCTCCTGAATAAGGGTAAGTCCGAAAACGCGGTTCCGACGGATCGTCCCGGCAAGGAAATGCCGAACCGATTAAACCATTAGTTGGCTCTTTTATCGAAATGCCGAGCCGGTCGAACTAAGCGAAAATGCATGATTGGCGGAGAATAGAGGGTCTGAGTTGAACGATTGTACGGGTCGTTCTGGCGATGTAGGGCGATTGGGGTGCAGGGTAGTTAACCACACGTACCCTTCTCGCTGTGTATCGACCCCTGCCGGCTCGCCCGGCGGGTGAAGCACTTTGGGCAGCTAACATCCCGCATGCTCGCCAACGACCCCTGCCGGCTTGCCCGGCAGGTGAAGGAGTTTGGGAAGCTAACAACCTTCACGTAGGCTATCGACCCCTGCCGGCTCGCCCGGCAGGTGAAGGAGTTTGGGAAGCTAAGACGTCCCCAGTCGAAACTCCGTCGCAACGTGACGACTCCCCTTACCGGGCCGGTTCGCTGATTCGCCGGCTGGCCTGATACTGGTCAAGCACGATCAGTGGGCTAAATTGCTGGTTCTTCGTGATCAGGCCATTCACGTGCTGGACAACATCATCCACACGACCCTGCTTCTGGATGGCTTCCTTCAACATGGCGAGCAATGTCGGGTTTGACTTTCGCTCCTCGCTCTTATCGTGAAATGCGTATCTCATCAGTCCGACGTCCGCGGGGCCGCCCCAATCGCCGCGCTGGGCGACGCTGGGATTGGTGGAACCAGGGACATTCAGCAAGAGCAGTTGCGATCCGGGGACTTTCGACAGTGAATTACACGGTATGGCGAACACCGAAGTCGGCGTGTTGGGTAGCTGGTAATTGCGGCTCGTCTTCAGGTAACGCTCGTTCTTCTCCGAAACAAACTCATCCGCTCCCTGATAGTAGATCAGCACCAAATCGTTTAGCCAGCCGGTCTCGCGTTGCAGCCGTTCGATTTCCAGATTGATTTCCCCCAGTTGGCCTTCGACCTTGCTGCGCGTGACCTCGCCGACCAGTAGCTGATACATGATGCATCGCTCGAACGGCGGCTTCTTGGCGAATTCACCCTGCGAACCCAACGGGTGGTCGTTCGAACTCACGTTCAGGGCATCCAGCACCCGCTTCTTCAATTCAACAGAGTCCTTCACGTTGACGCCAACGATAAGCACATGGAGACGCTGATTCTTGGCCGGTGCCGCGCAGGTCAGATCAAACTCACGCCGGCTCTGCTCTTGCTGGCCGACCTTGGATACCTCGATCTTGATGCGATTCTCGTCGCCAATGAGCACCAATGGAGCGTTGAACGAGCGTTGATTGGCCTGGTCGCCCTGCCCACGGGCCTCCAAGGCGACAGGGAATTGACGGCAATCGCCCACCCGCACGGTGACTTGCAGGCCATTGTCTTCAAGTGCCGGAGCGGATGAACTGTTCCAGCGCACACGGCCGCTCAGCCAGACGAGGCTTCTAGGTGACGTGGGAAACGCGATGTCGCCGTTCGATTTGAAATCGGGTTTGAGAACCTGAAGGATCTTGCCTTGATCGCTACGGATCTCGACCTGGTCGATGCTAACCAGAACGTCCGGAGCCTTGTAGCCGAGGACCACCTTCGTGCTTGGCGAACGTCCGTCGGCGTTCACCGCGATCAATTCCAATATGTTGGAACCATCTTTGAGCGATACGACGGCTTCTCCATGCAGGATGTGAAAAACGCCCTCGCGTTCCGCGAGTTTCAAATCGGCGGTATGCAAGACCTTGCCATCGGATTCGATCTGGACCCGCTCCAATGGTTTTTCGGACTCGATGCGATAGGTGACGCGATATTCCGGGTGTGCCGATTGGTCGTCGGCCATGGGGTTGATGAAGCGAGCAATCGGCGGGCGAGGCTTCATTTTGTGAGTGACGCCGACCAATGCCGCTTGGCTCTCACCTTCGTCCGTCGCCGCGATGATCGAAACACGCTCCAAGTTCTGGGTGCCGTCGTTGACGAACACTTCGGGGAGTTCGACGTTCCATACCCAGAGATCGCCCTGCTGCGTCGGCTTACCGGCATTGAATTTGACGGATTTTGCGTCAACCTTGATGGCGGTGAGCGGCCGGCCCGCCGGCTCTTCGATCGTCAACTCGAGTTTGACCTTGTTCGTCTCGATCGCGTCGATGTTTGCGGGGATCTTTGCGATTCGCGGCGGCCGTCGATAGTTCAGGGGGAGCACTTCGCCGACGGCTCGCTCGCTCCGCCATTCGTTGGAGACCAGGGTTTCGATGGAATTGCCGCCCGGAAATAAGGACAGTTCGACCTTCCATTTTCCGGCCATCTTGTCCAACACCGGCTTGAATCGCTTAACCGTTCCTTGTGCCGAGTTGATTCGGAAAACCATCTCGAACGAATCGTTGGTCGCTGACTGGAAAGTTCCCGTGAGGGTGAGTTTATCCGTTAACATCTCTTGGCCGGCGAGCGGGTCGAAAACGACATTCGGTAGTGAAGGATGATAGGCAACTTGCCGTTCGGTGGTGCTCTCCCCGCCGTCCTTACTCTTGGCGAAAAGCCGCACGGGCAGAATTTTGCCGGCTTCCAGGTTCAAGTCGATCGCAAAGTCCGTGGCCTGCGCCTCCTTCGCGGGCAACAGGGATTTTGCCACGCCGCCGGCGGACCAGTTGGCCTGGGCCAGGGTTCCCATGGCCGAAATTTTGCCGATCAAGCGTATCGCCGGCTGGCTCGCCACCCACACCTGTTTTCCGTCGACTAACTTCGGTTCGGGCTCGGGGTCGATCCGCAACTCCGAAATAAGCGGGGCATCGGCGGGTGCTTTGTGGTTGACCCAGACCTCGGCCGTCGCGGATTCTTCCGCTTCAAATCCGACCAGCGCCCCTTTGTTGATCGCACGCACCGTCAAGCGATTGAGGCCTTCGGGAATCTTGAACTCGCGGGGGAATTCGCCAGGGCCGGTGCAGACCATCGCGAAAACTTCGTCTGCCACGAATCTGCCATTGAGAAATTGATCGAAGCGAATCTCGACTTCCTGATCCGCGAGTGTCCCCAGCACGGCCTGAAACGTCATCTTCTCCTGTCGAACCACAAGTGGCTTTTGCTCGGTGCTCACGACTAGTTTGCCGTCTTGCCGAAACTCCAGCGTGGGTGCCGGTGGTTGATAACGGAACATGACCGACTCCGAGATCAATTCGGGACCGTCGGCACGCGCGTGCAACCCCAGGCGCAAGCGAAACTCGCCGCGTTTCCACGGGATTGGCGGCAACTCCGCCTTCCACCCCTTGCCGTCGCGTGCCGCCTCGCCCGCGGCTGAGCGTTCGTTCCCCTGCAATGCGCCGTCATCGGAACGAGTGAGCCGCCATCGCAATACGTGCTTGTCGTCGAGCGCGTAATCGTCATTGATGCCGAGGCGCAGAGCCTTCACGGCCTGACGGACCAGGTACTCCTCGGGTCGACTGGTGGCCGTGGCTCCTTCGGGACGGATCGGATGCAGCGTCGGTTGCGGCGGTCGGTCGGGGTTTCGCTTGTTCCATTTTTCTAGGGCCTTGTTGAGGTTCCCTTCCGTGGCCAGGTCGCCCAGGATCCCCTTGCGATAATATTCTTTGCTATGCTCCCGCGCCGCCACGTAAGACACGGGCGTGGCTTCGTCGCCGGTGTTGGTGTGCCATCCCAGTCGTTTCTCGGCGGCGGGGCTGCTGTAGTCGTAGGGCCCCACCGGGCTCCAACCGACCCATTCCGGCACGTTTGCGGTTCGCAATAGCAACAACGAGAACAGGGGCTTGCGCTCGTCCACGCCGCGTGCCACCGGCACCTTGAGGGCGGCCTTGCCCTTGACCGTGATTTCGACGGTATCCCCCGGCTTCCGCGTGGAAACGGCGACCAGGAAGTCACCGGCATTTTTCACGAGCTTCGGCTCACCACCCGGGACGCCGAGTTTTTCGAGGACATCGCCTTCCAATAGTTTTGCCGTGGCCGCGGGACTGTTGGGCTCGACGCGCGTCACGACTGTCTGTTTGTCTGCCGAGTCTCCAACACCCAATCCAACGATTTTGCCGACCACATGGTCGAGATCCGCCAGGCTCCAGATGCAAACGGTCTGATCGTCCGCGACCGAGGCGAGCAACGGCCGGCTCGCGGAAAACGCAAGTTCGCGAACATCTTCGAGATGGCTAACGAGGACGCGGCGCGGTTTGCCGTCCGTGGGGTCGCACAGCGCGATCAGCGTCCGCCGTGCGTCCCGCTCGGTGTAGGCGACGGCGAGCACGCCGATTGTATCCTTCCCGGGCGGCCGAAACGCGACGGCCGTGATCACCGCATCCTTTTCCGAAAAGCGCACCGGCGGCATGGCCGTGGCACCTTGCCGCAAATTCACGCCTTTCTTGTCGGGATCGATGGCAAACGACCAGTCGCCGAGTTTTGGCGTGTCGTCAGCGGGCTTCGCCCCGTTGTTGGCTTTCACTTCGCGCTTGTCGAAGTCAAAGATCACGCCGCCTTGAAGGGGACCGGCACCACCGACCTCGCTCAACCAAAGGCCGCTTCCCTTTTCGACGAACGCCGCCTGGCGAATCGTCAAGCTCTCTCCCGTTAGGCGCTCTTTGGGCTCTCCCTTGCCGGCGAGAAGGTCCTCCAAGGAATAGACGCGCACGCCATGGTCGCGGAAGGCCGCCACGGCGATGTGCCCTTTGCTGGTCGCGAGTTGCGGCAATTGCGTACGGTCCGATCCTTCCAACGCGAAGCTCTGAACCACTTTCCCGGCAATCAAATCGACCAGGGCCAGTTGGAAATTCGCGTTGATCGAGGGCTGGAGGACGGCAACCGCATATTGCGGCACGCCCGCTTTTTCCGCCGGCATCACCGCCAGACTCACGGGCAGGTAGTGGGCATTTCCGTTCGGCGCAAATTTGATTTCCGGGAGCCCCTCCTTGATCTGCAAGCCTTTCGCGCTAAACGGCACGATGCGAAGTCTGCCAAATTGGGTACCAAAGCCGCCGGTCAAGATGCCCGCGCGATCGGCCTCCTGAGCGAGCAGGACCACTTTCCTGGTGAAGCGATCGGTTTCCTGAGCTTGGAGCGCATCGGCCTCCGCGTTCCAAAGGCGCAGCAGACTTGGCTTGCTGGCATCCACTTCCGGCCAGGCGACCGCCACGGCAACCTGAATCGCCTTTTCACCCGTTCGCCAAGCCGCCAGTCCGGGTTGGGTGTCCTTGGCCGGAAGATCGTTGCGCTCGGCAATGGACTTTCCCGTGGCGACGTCCCACAGGCGCAGGCCGCCGAATCGCTTGTTCCCGTCGCGTTCGGTGGCCGCGGACACGAGAATCGGTTGTTTTCCATCGCCACCGGGCACGAATTGCAGCGCCCGCACTTCGCCGCGATGGCCGCGCAGCACTTTGCCGCCCGCTGGATTGGCAGTGCTGGCGACGTAGATCACGCCCGCGTCCTGGATCTGCTCGGTGGACAACGCGGCAGCCTCGACGATCACGCCGAACTGCCGAAATCCTGCTTCGCCGCGCATGGGCGATCGCCCCGCCATGGCGATCCACGCCCCGTCTGGCGAAACGGCGACGGCGTTGATGCCGCCCGCGTTTCCCGGGCCGATCGGTACGCGAAACGCTGATTTGTGAATGAACTTGCCTTTCTGCAGTTCCCAAACATGCACCATTTTGTCGAGCCCGGCGGCGTACAAGGACTTCCCGTCGGCGGTGAACGCGATGGAAGTAATCGCCGCCGACGGTCCGCCGGCATCGACTTGCGGCGTCGGTTTGTCGTCCAGCGTGGGTAAAATGGGTGCGGCCTGGGCCCGAACAGATGCGAAAAGTGATGCGAATAGTAGGAATCCCGCGAAGTGTCGCATGGTGAACATGAGCAAACCTCGATCGGCAAAAGAGGGCAACGAAAGATGATGATTATTCTACATCGTCGCCGGACAATCAAAATGCATGTTTGGGCGAGTTATTGCACGAATCGACATGATACTTATTCAGTGTAGCAAGTACGGACGGGTGGTTCGAATCAGTTGGATCGCTGGCGCGGCGGAGTTTATCGTTGTCCGTGGCCCCCCGCGAGGATAAAAATAGCCGTTCAAAGCCGAAAACGCCCAGCGTAGGATCGTGTTTCCGGTTAAAATCATTGAATGGTTGGCGTTTAACAGTCCAGGCGAAGTTGATTATAGGGACGAATTCTTCCGGAAACCGCTTGTGGAAACCAACAAAAACGAACTGGGCCGCTTGAATAGCGATGAGTGGCGCGATCTGCAGAATTGCGCCAGCCGGCTCGAAAAATCGCTCAAGGACGGGGACGATTCGATCGATCTGCAACGCTTCCTGCCGCCGCCGGATGCACCGCATCGCCGTGTCGTTCTTCACGAACTCATCAAAACCGAACTGGAAATCCGCTACCTGCAGGGGCAAACCCGCAGGTTGGAAGAGTACATTGTTCGCTACCCCGAGTTGGGCACCGCCGAAAGTCTCCCCATCAATTTGCTCTACGAGGAGTATCGCGTCCGTCGGGTGCATGGCGACGGTCCGGAATTGGAAGAGTATCGCACGCGCTTCCCCATCCAGTTCGAAGGCCTCAAACGTCTCGTCGAAAAAGAGCCGGTGCCGTTGCGTGCGGGGGGAACGGCGCGTGTCAGTGCCAGCCAGATGCGCGCATCGATTCAGTTCGAAAAATCGGACCAGGCCCCGGCCCCAGCCACGGATCGCCGTGACCGCAAAGCGGCACGGAACCTTTCGCTACTTCAAGAACTCAACGGCTACGAAAAATTGGATCTTCTGGGCCACGGCGAGTTCGGCGAGGTGTGGAAGGCGCTCGCTCCGGGCGGCGTCGAGGTCGCTCTCAAATTCATCACGCGCAATCTCGACCACGAGGCCACCCGCCGCGAACTGAAGGCCCTCGAAA
>JAIOQJ010000168.1 GCA_021413475.1 Planctomycetota bacterium
AGGCCGTGGTGGTCGACAACAAAACCGTCGTCCACTCGACCTTCAACGACATCTGGGTCAAAGTCGACGGCAAGTGGCTGATCAATACAGCCAACGAAACGATTTCTCCTTCCGACGCCAAGAACCCCAACCTTCGCGAACTCGATTGGGCCGTCGGCTCTTGGATCGAGAAAGGTGAAGGGGTGGAAGTGAAGACGACTTGCCGTTGGACGCTCGACGGCGCGTTTCTCATCCGCAATTTCAACGCCGTCATGAATGGACAGAACGTGTTCCGCGGCAATCAGATCATCGGCTGGGACCCGGCCAAGAAATGCCTCCGCTCGTGGACGTTCGATTCCGACGGTGGATTCTCGGAAGGAACTTGGACCCGCGATAACGCAACTCGCTGGAGCATCGCCTCGGCGGGCGTGATGGCCGACGGCCGGCGCGTCACCAGCAAGCAAATCCTCGAACATCCGGACAACGATACGGTCCTGTTTCGCCAGGTGAGCCGCGAGGCCGAGGGGCAACTGCTCCCCAGCATTCCCGCGGTCAAAGCCGAACGTCAGCAGGCCGAGTAACTCCCTAACCAACACACCGCTTTCCCGAGGGACCTATGAAACGCATCATCACCTTATCCGCATGTGTGGCGGCAGGGTTCGCGATCTTCGCATCGCAAGGTCTCGTTTGGGGCCATGGCGGTGGGGGAGCGAGCTTTCACGCCGGCGGTGGCGGTGGATATGGCGGAGCCCATTACGGTGGCGCGGCGGGCGGATATGGTGGTGATCATGGCTACGGTGGTGACCATAGCTACGGCGGCGATCGTGCTTACGGCGGCTATGGTGGTTACGGAGGTGATCATGGGTACGGCGGATTTGGCGTCGGTGGATACGGTGGCTACGGCGGCGATCATGCCGCCACCTTCGGCCCTTCGATGAGTCGCGGTTTCGACACCGCTCCGCGCACCGTTCAGAACCCGTTTGTCGGCGGTGATGCGGCCCGAGGCGAAGCCGCTCGTGCTGGTGACCTGCCGCGCCAGGACTACAACCGTCCCACGGCCGGCGACGTCGGCAAGTTCATGAACATGCCCGAGAACCGTGCCACGGACGCCGGCGTGCATCCGACGGCCAACCATGGCCTCTCGCCCGAGCAGCGCCAGAACATGAACAACCGCTGGAACGATGCCAACAAGAATCGTCCGTTGAACAACAATGTTGCCAATCGCGATTGGGCCAACACCGCGCGCGACAACTTCGCGCACAATCATCCCGACTACAACCACTGGTTTGGTCCCGGCTGGTGGGCCAATCATCCCAACGCTTACAACGGCTGGTACAACCGCTTCGGCAATCGGTATCCCTGGGGCTACTGGTGGGGCGCGCCGGCTTGGGGGGCGATGGGAGCCTGGATGGGAGCCGGCTGGGGTGATCCGGTCTCGTACGACTACGGCACCAACGTCACCTACGACAACGACTCGGTCGACATGAACGGCCAATCGATCGCCACGCCGCAGGAATACAACCAGTCGGCGTACGACATCGCCGCGCAGACTCCCGCGCCGGCACCGCAAGACGTGGCCGGCGCTGCTCCGACCGACGGTTCCAACTGGATGCCGCTGGGGGTGTTTGTGCTATCGACGAGCAAGGAAGACCAAACCCCTTCGCGCGTGTTGCAGTTGGCCCTCAACAAGGACGGCACCATCGGCGGCACCTACTACAACCAGGGCTCCGACGCGGTGCTCCCGGTGCAGGGTTCGGTCGATAAGCTCACGCAGCGCGCGTGCTTTACCTTGGGCGACGACAAGCAGACGGTGATCGAGACCGGGATCTACAACCTGACGAAGGACGATGCCCCGGTGCTGATCCACTTCGGCAATTCGACCCAGGAAACCGGCGAACTCGTCCGCCTCAAGCAACCCGACGCCGCCGCCAAGACCGGCATGCTGCCGATAGGAAATCCGCAGCGCTAAGGATTGTCGGGGGCTATAGCACCCAAAAGATCGTCATACCGCACCATGCCCTCTCCGTGCAGGTGCAGCCGATTATTCAACATAATCGCTGCCTAATGCCAATCGGCTCCGCAATTGAAACATTGCTTGGCTTGGCTGGATCGGAGTGGCCTGCCACAATTAGGGCATGGAGTGTTTTCATCGAAAGACCTCTTCAATTCCTGGCTGGTCCGTTCCGCTTCAATTGAACATTTAACCGTGCAATCAACACTTCCAGTTCTGCCGGATTCATAGTCTTCAACATCCGCACAAAGCCAAACTGTTATCCGCCTTGCCTCCGGATCAAATGAACGACATTTGCATTCCATACTTTGAAATGACAACCACATGTTATTTGTTTCGACACCGCCTTCTGCAAACGGGTCTCCGCCTATACCCTCGTCAGTTGGTCCGAAAGTCTTTCCAGTCAAATCAGCGATGGATGCGGCGTCAGAAAATGGAATGCCATGTAGATGAAGTTTAACTTTGGGACCAGTCGCTTCAATACTGAGCCTGCCGGAATTAAACTCGCATCGGGCGGATTGGAACCTCGAAATCTTTCCGTCAAAATCCAGGTAGCCAACATGGTCATCGTCCACGAGCATCTCCAAGACCGAACTGATTATTCAATGAGAACCATTGATATTTTACCACGGGGCAAAACGGTCTGCGACTGAGGCCTGTAAGTGAGCGATGGGAAAATGCCTGCCAACCCCAACAGGGTTCCACGTGGCTTGCCATTCACAAACGCCTGGGTGTAACCCCTGTGGGGTTCAATGAATATTCGAAATTCGCGACCCAGGGTGCGCTGCGCGACCCTGGGCTGTGGAGTGAAACGCCTTAGGCGTTTGGCGATTCTATTTCGCTTACCAACTCAATCTCGCTTACCGCTCAACTGCCGCACGATCTCGCGGGCCTCGGCCACGTGCCGGGCGGCGGTGAATTGGGCGTTGAACACGTGGCGGACTAC
>JAIOQJ010000169.1 GCA_021413475.1 Planctomycetota bacterium
GCGGTTCGCCGGTCTTCCAGTCCTTGATGTGGAAGTGGGCGGTATGCGGCTTGCAGACTTCCCAGCCCTTCATCACGTCGTAGCCGCAGTAAATGAAATTGGCGGGATCGAACGCCGCCTTCAAGTGGGGACTCGGCACCGAGGCAAACAGATCCGCTAGCCGTTCGGGGGAATCGCCGAAGATCCGGTGCTCGTTTTCGTGGAAGAGCATGACGCCGTTCTTTGCGGCGATCTCGACCTTCGCCTTCATGCGGCGAATGACTTCATCACGATGCGGCGTCCAATCGCCGTTGAAATTCTCCGGAGGATAATAGCTGAAGATGCGGATATTCGGCGTGCCGAACACTTTGCAAAGGTGGATAGCCCGCTGAAATTTCTCGAGGTGCGGTTCGAACGGCTCGTCGATGCGAATTTTTCCAATCGGCGAACCGATGGCACTGAGCTTGATCCCCTCCTTCGCGAGCAAATCCTTGAATTCAGCGATCTGTAAATCGGTCAGGGCCAAGACGTTGGTCTTGTGGATCGAGCGAAATTCGATGTGGCGAACGCCGCACGCCTTAAGAACCTTGATCTGTTCCGCCGGTTCGGGGGAGATTTCGTCGGCGAAGGCGCTGAGGATGAACATGGTGGGAACTCCGTGGGAGGGAACTTGCGTGACTTGGACTCTTCTCGGCCGACTGGACTTATTTTTTTCCGTACACAAAGCGCTACATTTTGTGACATCGATGCTCGGACGACCGAAAGAACCCGGCTGGCTTTTTTTATAAACCGTGCCTAAGCGTGCCAATTATGAGAATTGGACTGCCTCCTGCAATTGGGAGGTTAGGATCCCTTTACAAGAAAGCAAACGGAAAGTTCGCTTCCCGAGCGTCATCCCCGGCGCTCGGAAACCCTCGCATCGGGGCTTGAGACTTATTTCGGAACGGCCTTCAGCTTCACTTTATCGACGATGAAGGTTTTTTCGCCGTGCTGGACGAAACGGATCTTCATTTTCCGCAAGGCACCGAAGCCGTTAATATGGGTGACCTGGCCGATGCCGTATTGGTCGTGCTGAACGATCTGACCGGAAAAATAATCAGCCTTGTCCGTCGTCGTTCTGGCGGACGAAGTAACAACTGGCCCACTCGGGTTCACGCCGGTCTCTTCCCAGGCGTGGTCGGCGTGGTCGTTTCCGCCGCGCCAGGTGTCGTGCGCGATCGTCCGACCCGCGTGCCGGGAGACGACGTGATGTTCGATGGCGTCCTCGGGGAGTTCGTTGAGGAAACCGCTGGGAATCGCGTAGAGTGTCTGCCCGCGGAAATCGCGAAGGCGGGCGTGCGTGAGATTGAGTTCCTTCATGGCTCGCGTCATGCCGACGAAGAGCAGACGGCGCTCTTCCTCTTTCTCATCGCCCTTCGTGTCGCGTAGGCTGCGCTCGTGGGGCAAGATCCCTTCCTCGACCGCCATGACATATACGATCGGAAATTCAAGGCCCTTGGAAGAGTGCAATGTCATGACCGAGACGCAATCCTGTTGATCGTCCCAGGCGTCGACGTCACTGGCGAGCGTGATCTGTTCGAGGAAATCGCCGAGCGAGGCAGCGGGGTTTTCGACTGAGAATTGCCGGGCGGCGGTCACTAATTCCTCGACGTTCGCCAGGCGATCCTGGTCGTCGGGGTCGTTCGAGGATTTCAGCATCTCCTTGTAACCGGTCTGTTCGATCACCGCTTTGATGATCTCTTCAGGTGCATGTTCGAGCAGCCCGCGAAGTTCCTTGATCAACTTCAGAAACGCCTTTAGTCCGGTGGCAGCTTTCCCTTTGATGGCCGAAATGCTGGTGACGTGCTCACAAGCATCTGACAGGCATAATTCGTGCGATTCCGCGAAGCTGCGCAGATGTTCGAGCGAAGTCTTACCGACGCCGCGTGCCGGCTCGTTCACACTCCGCATAAACGACAGATCGTCGCGCGGGTTGACCAGCAGGCGCAGATAGGCGAGGACGTCCTTGTTTTCCTTGCGTTCGAAGAACGCCAGGCCTTTGACGATCTGGAACGGCACGCTGTATTTGACAAAGGCCGACTCGAGCGTCCGCGTCAAGGCGTTGATACGGACGAAGATGGCCGTGTCGCGATACTTGTGCTTTTTGGCTGCGACTGCTTGTTTGATGCGGGAGACGACTTGGTCCGCCTCGTCGAGGCCGGTGTCAAAGGTGAGGATTTGCACCGGGATCCCGGTGTCGTTGTCGGTGATCAGGGCCTTTTTCTTACGCTGAGTGTTATGCTCGATCAAGCTGCCGGCCGCGTGAAGGATCATCTTCGTGCTGCGGTAGTTTTTGTCGAGCATCACGACGCGGGTATCGGGAAAGTCGCGTTCGAAATCGAGGATGTTCTTGATGTTCGCCCCGCGCCAGCCGTAGATCGATTGATCGGGATCGCCCACCACGCACAGGTTCCGATAATCAACGGAGAGCTTGCGGGCGATCTCGTACTGGGATTGATTGGTATCCTGATACTCGTCGATTAGAATGTACCGGAAGCGGGCGTCGAGGTCGGCACGCAATTCCTCGTTCGTTCGCAAGGCGAGGGCGGGGAGATAGAGCAAATCGTCGAAATCCATCGCGTTCGATTCGCGGAGCTTCTTCTGGTAGATGGGATAGACCTTGGCGACCGTTTGCGTGTAGTAATCCTCGGCATCTTTCGCGTATTGAACCGGTGTGATCAGTTGGTTTTTCGCCTTGCTGATCGTGCCGCCGACTCGGTCGGGGGTGAACTGGCTGTTGTCAAGGCCGGCCGCCTCGAGGGAACTTTTCACGATCTTGTTGCGATCGTCCGTATCGTAAATGGTGAAATTGCGATCGAGTTCGAAGCGGTCGGCATACTGGCGGAGAATGTTCGCGCCGAGACTGTGAAACGTGCGGATCATCACGCGATTGCCGGGAACCAGGGCATCGACGCGTTGTCGCATCTCACCGGCCGACTTGTTCGTAAATGTAATGGCGAGAATATTGCTGGCCCGAACCCCTTGCTGGAGCAACCAGGCGACCCTCCGGGTGATGACCCGGGTCTTACCGCTTCCCGCCGCCGCCAGGATCAAAAGGGGGCCGTCGATCTGCGTGACGGCCGCTTGCTGAGCCGGCGTCAAATCCGCTAAAAGTTCCTGTCCCGTACCTTCCATGCGAACCTCGATGTTGTCCCGCGACGGTCGATCGGCCATGATGAGTAGAGGATTTTACCCAAGTCGGTATCATTCGCGTAGTTCCTCGGCGCGGATTCCTTCGGAGTGGCACGCATGGAGATCCTCGGCATCGGCACCGATATCGTCGAATGCCTGCGCATTCGCCGGATGATCGAAGAGCACGGCGAGCAATTTTTGCACCGCGTTTTCACCGAGAAAGAAATCCGGACCTGCCAGTCGCGGAAGCACGCGACGGAGCATTTCGCGGCCAGATGGGCCGCCAAGGAGGCCGTCCTCCGCAGCTTAGGTACGTCCGGCGGAAACGGGAGAAACTGGACTGACGTGGAAACCGACAACGACGAAACGGGCACGACAAAGATCACGATCCAAGGTGGGCTGCGCGAGCTGATGGAAAGTCGGGGCATCCACGATGTCCTCGTCACCTTCGCTTATTGCCGGGCCTACGCCACTGCGACGGCGATTGCGCGAGGGAAATCGACTTAATCGCAGTCGCTTGCGGCTTCGCGCTCGCCGTCATGTGAGAAAATCTCTCTTTTTGCAGAGCGATCGCTCAGCCGCAAGCGGCTGGAAATCACCCCTCGCTAGGCTTGGCGATCTCGATGACCAGTTGCCTTGCCAGTTTGTAGGAGTTGCGAATCGCGGTGACGCGCACTTCCATCTGTCCTTCCGTGAAATGGCGGCCCATCTCGGCGCGAGGCAGGCCCGCCAGTTCCAGGGTGAGGGGTAACAGGCTCATGAATTCGCGCATCTTCGCTTGCTGGCGATCCGGGGATTCGGTGCTCATGGTGAACCTCGAACGAAAAGAAGGGACCTGACTCTGCCGTTAATTGATCGCGGTCACGAGGCGATGTTGCTCACCGTGTTACTTGCTGATTTTGATGCCGGCAAGTGATTGAAAGACCTCAGTCGCTCCCTGTCCGTTTTCGGCCTTCGTTTGCCGAACGAGGCTCTCCCAAAAACCCGAGTTCTCCAACACGTTTCTGACGTGCAGAAGGTGGATCGGTTCAATGATCTTGGTCGGCCTCATTTGGGGCAGAATGATGTATAGTTCGCTTGCCGGATTTTGAAAGACAGTGCTTTTACGCTTGACGCCAAAGTTCTCCGTCTCGATCGATTCGGCGATCCAGCCACGCTTTTCGAGTTCATCTCGCAATTGTCTGTATGTGATTTTAGGCTTCATGTTTGATCTTCCCTTTAATCTGATTTCGAATCGCTGCCTCTCTGTCCTGCATGTAATCGACGGTTCTTTCAGTGAACAAGTTCTTTACGGGTACTCGGACAGTTACCGACTTGGCATTTTTCTTTGGTTTCTTCACCATACTATCAGAGAAATACTCTTGTATGTAAAGGTAATAGGCATTGGCCGTCTGTGCGTCATAAAGCACCAAGAAAACCGGATAGTCTTCTTCTATCCACAGAAAGTAGTGCTTGGTCTCAATCGGGATTGATACATACGCCCCGTCTCTTGAATATTTTAACCTTCCACGGGCCTTGAGTTGAAGTCGAATGTACCCGTTCTCGGCAAATCCATTCCTGTCGAAGGTTTCGACCAATAAATCAGTGCCATAGTCCTGTGGAAGTGGTGTCGCCGTATGTCCCTTGTCAATGAAGAACTTCTCCACGTAATTTTGGCTTTGGGAAGCAATTACGTGGTCCCTTGTTCGTCTCGGTCGTGCCGAGGCATTCGGTTTTGTCACGCTGCATTTCCAGAAGCGGCTCGATGGTCGTCATTTTCAGAACAGAGTAATCGAGATGCGGCCGCAAAGCGAGGATCGGTTCGCTCGCTTGCAAGTCTCACGCAAGCACGCCCTTCGTCGAAGGCACACTTGCGGAGCGCGGATCGGGCTCCACCGCTTCGCGCAACGCTCGTGCCGTCGCCTTGAAGATCGATTCGATGATGTGGTGCGTGTTCTCGCCATGATTCACGATTACATGGAGATTCAGCCGCCCCACGGACGCCACCGCTTGCCAAAACTCGCGTGCCAGCGAAGAGTGGAACGTGCCCAATGTTTCATTGGCGATGGCGGCTTTCCAGACGAGGAACGGCCGGCCGCTTAGGTCCACGGAACTGGTTACGAGTGTTTCATCCATCGGCAGGATGGAGTGCCCGTAACGCCGAATACCAGCTTTGTCTCCCAGGGCTTCCACCAGAGCGCTGCCGATGCAGATGCCGACATCCTCGACCGTGTGGTGGGCATCGATGTGCAAATCGCCCTTGGCGGCGACCTTGAGATCGAACAAGCCGTGGCGGGCCAGGTGCGTGAGCATGTGATCGAAGAAGCCGATCCCGGTGGCAACGTCGGCCTTGCCCGTGCCATCGAGATCGAGGAGCAGGTCGATCTGGGTTTCGTTCGTCACCCGGTGAATCGTGGCAGTACGGCCCATCGTGCCCTCAGGATAGAATGTTCGCTAGTTCGCGCAGTAATTGATCGATCTCGGCATCGCTTCCGACCGAGATTCGCAACCCATCACCGTAGTTCGCGTAATTCATGTAGCGTATCAGAATTCGCCGTTTCTTGAGTTCCTCGAAGATCGGCTTCAACGGCCGATCGGTCCGCTGGCACCACACAAAATTCGCCTGGCTAGGCGTGACCTGAAAGCCAAGGCCGACCAGCGAAGTCGCCAGTCGGGCACGCGTGGCCAGGATGCGGGCTCGTGTTGAATTCAAGTACTCTTGATCCTCAAGGGCCGCACCCGCGGCGGCGAGGCTCAGCACGTCGCAGTTGTAGGAATCCTTAACCTTTTCGAGTTCGCGAATCACTGACGGATCGGCCACCGCGAAGCCGAAACGAATCCCCGCGAGAGCGTACGATTTGCTGAGCGTTCGCGTGACGATGATCAACTTGCCCGCAAGACTGAGGCCGTTCGTGTCGGCGAAATCGGCATAGGCTTCATCGAGAATCAACGGCCCGTCGATTTGGGCGGCGAGTCGCTGGATGGCCGAATGCGAAATGCAGGTACCCGATGGCGAATTCGGATTGGGCAGAAAAGTCAAATGGGCGTCGCGGATCGGCCAAGGGTCGGGAAGTTCCCAGGTGGGCGTGAACGGAACCGCTTCAAAGCGTGCTCCCTGAATCTCGGCGAGGCTACGGTAAAGGATGTAACTCGGCGTCGGCGAGACAATCAGGCCCCCTTCGGGGACGAAGGCGCGCGTAACGATGGTGAGCAGATCGTCCGAGCCGTTGCCAATGAGAACCGAATCGGGATCAATGCCGAGGACTTGGGAAGCCTGCTTGCGAAAAGTATGGCCGAGCGGTTCAGGATACTTCCGAAGCCGATCGCCAGTCAGCGCTGCGCGGATCGCTTCAACGACGCGAGGAGAAGGGGGGTAGGGATTTTCGTTGGTGTTGAGCTTGATGATGCCGTCTTCACGCGGTTGCTCGCCCGGAGCATAACCCGCCATGGAGAGGATGTTCGCTCGGATCCCGGCCATTCGTCGGTGTTCCAGAAAGAGAGAATATTCATCGGGGTCGTGAACGATCCCCGACGAATCGTTCTTACTTCTTAACCTTGGGAACGGCCACTTTGGGCGCGGCCTTCTTGGGCGGTCTGGGAGCTGGGCCTTGATCGCGGAGCCGAATTTCGATGCTCGCCGCGTGACCGCCGAGCCCTTCCTTATTCGCCAGGAAGATGACATCATCGGCAATGTCGCGGAGCCCATTGCGCGTGAAGTTCAGGATACTGGTCCGCTTGCGGAAGTCGTTGGCCGTCAGGCCGCTCGCGAAGCGGGCTGTTCCACCCGTGGGCAGCACATGCGATGGGCCGGCCGCATAGTCGCCCAAGGCCACTGGGGTGAACTGGCCGAGAAAGATTGCGCCGGCGTTGTCGATCTTTTCCGCGAACGCTTCCGGATCGCGTGTCTGGACATGGACATGCTCGGGAGCCAACTTGTTCACGATCATGGCCGCTTCGTCGGCATCTTTGACTTGAATAAAGGCACCAAAGTCCGAAAGGCTGGCGCGGGCTAGATCGGCGCGTTCCAATTTGGCGAGTTGTTTGACCAACTCGGCTTCGACTTCATTCAACAAGTCAACATTCCAAGAGATCAGGATCGCCACCCCTGGCGAATGTTCCGCCTGCGCGATGAGATCGCAGGCGATATACTCGGGTTGAGCCGACTCGTCGGCGATGACGGCGATTTCGCTCGGCCCGGCGATGCAGTCGATGGCGACCTGGCCGTAAACGTACTGCTTGGCGAGCGCCACGAAGATGTTGCCGGGGCCGACGATCATATCGACCGCCGGAATCTCATCGGTGCCGTACGCGAGAGCGGCAACAGCCTGTGCCCCGCCGATCCGGTAGACTTCTTTGACGCCAAGAGCATGGCAAACAGCGAGGAGATCTTCGTTCTGAGCCCCGTTCGGGGTCGGCGGCATCACGACGACAATTTCCTTGACGTCGGCGGCCTGCGCCGGGCAAACCGTCATGATTAAGGTGGACGGATAAGCGGCGGCACCGCCAGGAATGCAGATGCCCACGCGTTTCAACGCTTTGAAACGCAAGTGGAGTTCGTAGTGTTCGGAGACCGGCAGCAGGGCGTCCTTGTGCAAGAGCCCGATCTGGAACTGCATCACCTTGTTGCGGCTGCGGCGGATGGTTTCGATGAAATCCGGGTCAGCGTTCTTATACGCCTCGGCCATCTCTGCTTCCGTGACCCGGATGGTCTTCGGCGTGAGCTTGACCTTGTCGAATTGTTCGGTGTAGTGCAAAACCGCGGCCAGACCGCGAGCCTTGACATCATCGCAAATGCGTTGGACCGCCTGGGCGGGAGCCAGCACTTCGCCGAATACCGCCTGTGTCAGTTTTCGGCTCGATGGGGCGACGACATCGCCTTGACTGGAAAACTGGTTGCGCAGGGCGGCCAATAGCTTGGCCGCGTTGGGGGCGGCACAATCAATCCGCCGCAATTTGAGCGCCGGCATTCGCTTGACCTCGTTCTTGGAGGTGGACCGCTGGACGGGAATCGCTGTTGTTCTCACCGGAATCTGACCCCGCGAGACCTGAAAAATTATCACAACGAACATGAACTATACGGACGCGCAATATCGAATGCAAACAAACAACCGGTAAACTCCGCCAAGTTTGCCTGATTTTCCTGTTCATGCAAGGATAATCCCTCATAGAGGGAAAAAACCTTACGCATGTCCGAGAATTTCGAGCTGGACCGGTACGATTTTGCGGATCGTATGGGCTGCGCGGGTTACGCCGAATCTTCCGTGTTTCGCGATTTTTCCGAGTAATTCCAGCATTCGGAGGTGTCTCTCCGAGTGCGATCCCTTTGTTATATTCGTTCTCGGCTAAATAGCGCGAGAATCGTGCCGCTTTGCCCCAGTACCAGAAGTGATGGTGATTTCTTAAAATCGCCCTGTTACAATCGTCCCACTGTCACATCATTTTCTTCCAGTCGGTGCCGCACGCCCCCGGCCCACGCAACCGATCGAGGGACATGCGCCACTTCCTAATTCCCACCGTGATGTTGTTAGCCTGTTTGACACCTAATGCACGGGCGTACATTGAAGTCCCCCATTCCCTGGGCCGCTGCGTTCACGAAGCAACCGTGATCGTGCTCGTGGAAGTCGTTCGCGTGAGCAGCGACAAAAATCTGATCATCTACAAGAAGCTGGCCGACATCAAAGGCAAGTACCCGCAGAACGAGATTAAACACAACATCGGCAAGAAGGGCTTCCATGAACGCGAATGGAAGAACATCATGCAATGGGCCGAGCCGGGCAAGAAAGCCGTCTTCATGGCCAATAATGACGCCTCCGAGACGTGCATCGGCACTTACTGGTATCAGGCCTACCGTGAAGGCGAATGGTGGGGCATGTCGCACGCCGAGCCGTTCTTGCTGCGAACTTTCTACGGCGACCCGGAGAAGCTGGCTGAGCTTTGCACCCGTATCCTGAAAAACGAGGAGGTGATCACCACTTGCTTGGCCGACGGCGACAAGAACCAGTTTCACTTGCGCAAAGGGAAGCTGCAGCGGATGAAGGCGAGCATCAAGAAGCTCGATTACAATCCAAAACGCGATTTCGTAGGCTTCGGAACCGACGGCGAGGACGTCGAAGAGTTCAAATCGATCGAGATCATGAAGGAGAGCACCGCCGGCTGGCGATTTCTCCCAGCCAAGGGAATTAAAGGCAACGAGTGGATGCAGGCCAACTTCGATGACGGCAAATGGCGGCAGGGCAAAGCTCCGATCGGTTACGGCGAAGAGGAAATCAAGAAACGTTCGGGAACCGAGATCGCCGAGAAAGGCGAGAGCTTCGTGTTTCGCCGATTCGTTGATGTCCCTGCCGAATTGTTGGCCACCAAGGATGTTACCTTCCGCCTTAGCGTCGCCAGCGACGATAACGCGACGGTTTACCTGAACGGCACGCTCGTCGACAAGGATCCCGAAGCCGATCACGAGTTCGCTTACTGGAATCGCGACATCGATATTCCCGTGAAGGTACTGAAACCAGGCCGCAATCTGATCGCGGCCTTGGTCACGAACAAAATGGGCAGTTCCGATCTCTACCTCGACATGGAATTCGTCGCCCAAGTGCCGTTACCCAAGAAGAAACCGACGAAACCGGTGGTTGTCGCCAAGGACAACCCGACCACCACTCCGAAAGATCCGCTGCTCGCTCCGGAGCCGCGTGATCCGAACGCCTTGAAGATCGATGCTGCGGCCAAAACGGTCACGATCCTGTGTGCCATCGCCCCGCGAAAGCTGCCGAATCTCGATCAAGAATATCCCATCGAAGTGATCGCCACTTGGGGCGCACCGCGCGGCCAGAAGGCCCACGAAACGGTGGTGGCCTGCAAGGGCTTGATGCCGAGCGAAGTCCACAAGTCACTGGTCGAACTCGGGCTGAAACCGGGCAAACCCGCCTACGGCGAAGGGGCGAAGGCCCAGGGAACGGAAGTCAAGATTTCACTCGAATTCACGGGCATCGACGGAAAAATTCAGACGTACCCGCTCGACAAGCTACTGGTGAACAAGAACGGCAAACCCGTACCCGAATTGAAATGGTACTTCACCGGCTCCGTGATGCGCGAACCCGATCCGGAGAAGCCTATCCAAGTCTATGGGGCCGATTTGACAGGCACGTTCCTGTCGCTCTTCCCCGTGACCGATTGCTGCATCTTCCAGACGCAGCTCACCATGAAGGAAGAGGCCCAGTTGAAATTGGATACAAATGTGAAATTGCTGCCCAAGGAGGGGACGTGTGCGAAGTTAATTATTCAGGTGCCGTGAGATTTGAGGTGATCTTGGCGTTTGTCGGCGGGAGCGGGTCGGCCTTTTCAAGGTTGACCTCTTCTGACTGTCCCAGACGTTTTTTTCTCCATTTGTCGCGAAGGATCTTGCGTTCTGGATCGTTCATTTCTGCGTAAACAATGAATGGAATCAAGATAGTGTCAGCGACAGCGGAGAACGGAATGTCGGCAGCCATTAGGGTCATCGCACCGCCTTCTTTAGCTGCTTCGATGTCCATGCGTACGCCGCGATAGTACACACGATCGTCGAATGGGCCGGCCAGCACATCTGAGAATGTGCCGCATCCACTCAGCGAAAGGCTGCAAATCGCCAGGATTACCAATATGGGCCGTAGCATGAATGATCTCCAGAGGGTTGAAGGCGGGACTATACGGTGAGCATGTGGCCGGTCAAGCCGAAGAGAAATGCGGCGGAGCGAGCGAAATTTGGCAGTCGCGTAGATTAGGATCGATTCGCTGAAACGCAAATGAAATGCCAGGGACATGAGGTCTAGCCCCGCGCTCCACTTTCATTGCAAAACGCCCCGGATTCGTTGCAAAAAGTGCGAAATGTGTTGCAAAACCGGGGGGAATCCGTTGCAAAACCTGCGAAATGCGTTGCAAAACCGGGGGGAATTCGTTGCAAAAATTGGCTATTCGTTGCAATTGGGTGTCCGAGAATGCTGCAACGAATCGGAACTGCTCTCGCTTGAACCCGATCATCGAATGGGTCATCGGCCGGAGAAAATGGCCAGAATCCGTTGGTATGCTTGAAAGGTCGCCATCCGACAAGATTTCTTTCGATCGTCGCGCATTTCGCCCCGTCCTCTTACTCTTCCACACTTCACCCTTTGGCCTTCAGTTGCTAACTTGAATGAATAAGAGATAAACATCGGCACGAGGCTGATTGAAACTTCCAAGGAGACTGAGCGTGGCAGCGATCAAGAACATCGACATTCGCAAGGGTATGGTATTTGTCGCCGAGGACGGCTCGCTGTTGCAGTGCCTCGACCGTGATTTGAACACGCCCGGTAACTGGCGCGCGATTCTCCAATTGAAGGTTCGCAACCTCAAGACCGGTTCGATCACGCAGAACCGCGTCCGGCCGGACGATAAAGTCGAACTTGCCTACCTCGAAACGCGGGAAATGCAGTATTCCTACCGCGAAGGCGAAGATCTGATCTTCATGGACACCGAAACGTTCGATCAGATGCCGTTGAAGGCCGAATTTATCGGCGATCAAGTGGGCTTTCTCCGCGAGAACGACGTAGTGAAGGTAGTCGTGTACGAAGGCAAGCCGATGACCATCGAATTGCCCGCCACGGTGGAATTGAAAGTGATCGAAACCGAGCCCGGCATCAAGGGAGCCACAGCCGCGGCTCAGTACAAGCCCGCCACGGTCGAAACCGGCATCAAGATCGACGTTCCCTCGTTCATCAGCGCGGGGGACATCATCAAGATCGACACGGCCGAAGGCAAGTATCTGGCCCGGGCCAGCAAGTAGTCAGCGCTCCACCCGAGCCCGAAGCGCCAGCAAGGGAGAACACTCCCGTGCTGGCGCTTCGGGCGCGGAAGAAACATCGCTATTTTTTCTTTCATCTCCGCATCGTGATTTCGTGGGCCGCGTTCTCAGCGAGAGACTCATGCAGACGGTCAATTTCAATTGCTCTAATTGCCAGAAACTGATGGCCGTGGGGATGAATCTGCTCGGCCGCAATGTGCGTTGCCCGCATTGCAAAAGCGTGGTGCAAGCACCTGCTACGGCTGGTCCCGCGAAACAACCGCCGCCGCCGACCGTCGCGCCGCCAACGGTCGTTCCCACCATGAGCGTGCCGGTCAAGCCGCAAGAGAGCCACGAGAGCATTTTCGGCGAGGTTCACGACGACGATGTGTTTGGAACGCGCCCGCCGAAGGTGAAGATGCCCACGGAGCCAAATCCCGTTCCCATGCACACTCCGGCGAAATTGAAGGAAACCGAGCCGACCGTGCAAGTCTACACGCCTTCGAACGCGAACAACTTTAATAACGCGGCAACCCAGGAATTTCAGCAGGCCAACGACTTCGCTCCGGCCAATGCCCCGTGGTCGGCTTCCAATCGATCGCATGACGAAATACAGGACCATCATGCGGTCGAGGAGAACGAGACGGGCCGGTCCCAGGCTTTCAAGGCGGCCGCTCGTCCGATCGAACGGAAGAGCGGCGGTGGTGGCATCTTCATCTGGATGATTCTGTTCTACGCGGTCGTCGCTTCTGGAGTGGCGGGCTACCTTTATTTCTTGAACATGAAGCATGAAGAGAAAACTCCGGAAGCCGTGAAGGACCATGTGTATCTGGCGATCCCTGATGTCTTCGGCTATTACGAGCGCGCCAGCCGAAAGGAACCGGCCAAGATCGAAGGAATGCCCGCCGTGAATCTGGATTTGCCCAAGGAATTGGAGGTCCAGCTTGGCGATACATTGCGGGTCGGCGATCTCGAAGTGTCACCCATTAAGGTCGAATCTCGAGAAATTGCCAGTTATCGCAAGATGAAAGGACAGAATTTGATCGTCCCGAATCCATACACATTCAGAAAGCTTTTTGTGCTCCACTTGGAGCTCAAGAATCTGTCCGAAGACGTGACCTTTCACCCGACGGACCCCTACTTTTCACGCCGATTTAGCCCTCAGAATGAACTGGATGGCAAACCCTACACGGGAATCGTTATCGGCAAGACATTCTTGATGGGAGGCCCTTTTCCCTGGCCTTCAAAGACGAACGAGCGCGAGTACATCGAAGGACAACAGAACGACGACAAGCCCTTTGAGCCAAAAGAGAAACGAAATGTGATCATCGGTTCGGATATCGATGTTGGTCGCATCCAAAAGGCCGTTGACCAGGCAGGGAGTGAAATGATTACCTGGCGAGTCCAACTTCGACGCGGGCTCGTGAAGTGCAAAGACAAAGAAGGCAAGGAACAGGAAATCTCCGCCTCGTGCGTCATCGGGGTCAATTTCAAGGCCACCGATATTTTGGAACGCTAGTCGAATGCCGATGATCTGAACTCTCATGCCGATCCGCGTCACCAATTTACGTCTCTCGATCGACGAGCCCGAAGCGGAATTGCCTCTTCGTTTGGCACGCACTCTGCGGATTCAACCGACCGATCTGCAAGGCTGGCGTATCCTTCGGAAGAGCCTCGATGTTCGCAACAAGCACGACCTGCGTTTCGTTTATTCCGCCGAGGTGACGGTCCCCGATGAAGCCGGCGTTGCCGAGCGCGCGGCCAAGTTCGCGAACGAACAAGTCGAACTTTTTCGGGAACCACCTTTTGAACTGCCCGCTCCCGGCTCGGCCTCGTTGAGCCATCGCCCCGTGGTGATCGGCTCCGGCCCCGGCGGCTTGGTCGCGGCCTATTTTCTCGCCCTTCAGGGCTATCAACCGCTCCTTCTAGAACGCGGCACTCCCGTCAACGAACGCATTCGCGACGTGAAACGCTTTGATGCGGGCGGCGAGTTTCATCCCGAAAGCAATTACCTCTTCGGCGAGGGCGGGGCGGGCACCTTTAGCGACGGCAAGCTCACCTGCCGTGGGGCCGGTCCTGATGTGCATCGCGTGCTCGAACTCTTTGCCGAGTGCAAAGGGAAGCCCGAGATCCTCTACGAGCATCGGCCGCACCTCGGCAGCAATCGGTTGCCGGCCGTGGTCAAGGCGATCCGTCGGCGGATCGAAGAGATGGGCGGCGAGGTTCGCTTCCACTGCAAGCTCGAAGATCTGATTATCCAGAACGGCCGTCTCACGGGGCTCGTGACGAGTTCGGGAACGATCCCCGCGGAGGTCGCCCTTCTGGCAACAGGCCATAGCGCTCGCGATGTTTATCAGATGCTGGTCGATCGCGGCGTGCAACTCGAACGCAAACCTTTCCAGATGGGCGTTCGCGTCGAGCATTCGCAGGAGACCGTCAATCGCATCCAGTTTGGCCGGGAGAAGCACGAAGCGACGCTCGGCAACGCGGACTACACGCTGGTGGCAAAGGGTGCGGCGGACGTATTCACGTTCTGCATGTGCGCGGGGGGGCACATTATCCCGAGCGTTTCCCGCGAGGGGTTTTTCTGCACCAACGGCATGAGCCTATCGAAGCGCGATTCACGCTACGCCAACAGCGGCCTGGTCGTGACGATCCCCGTCGAACATTTCGCGGGGACCGACATCCTAGCGGGCGTGAGGTTGCAAGAGATTTACGAACGCAAGGCGTTCGAGATTGGTCGCGGTGATTATCGCTGTCCCGTGCAGTCCGCCCGAGACTTTCTCGCCGATCGCGCGTCGAAGTCGATCCCCGATTGCAGCTATCCGCGCGAGAAGGTCGCGGTCCATCTCGCGGAGGTCTTACCTCCGTACGTGGTCGCCGCGTTGCAGCACGGCTTGCCTAAGTTCGATCATATTTGGCGCGGAAGGTTCTTACCCGAAGCGGTTTTAGTCGGTCCCGAGGCTCGCGGCAGTTCGCCGATTCGCATTGTGCGAGATGATGCGACGCGGGAGTCGCCGGGAATTACCGGTTTATATCCAGTTGGCGAAGGGGCAGGGTACGCGGGCGGAATCGTCAGTGCTGGAGTGGATGGTTTGCGAACCGCTAAGGCGGTGATGCAAAGATATGCGCCGTTGGGCAAGTAAGTTTGCCGTGAAGCCGCGACGCGCAGTCTTCGGAGCGGAGCGCTTTGGGTATCCGCGACGTTCGAGTTCGGAAAAAAGCGCTCCGCTCCGAAGACTACGCGTCGCGGCTTCACGGGGTGTTTTGCGCTCACCCAGCTGACCGATGCTCTTCTTCCCACTTGTTTAGCTTGTTGTAAAGCGTCTTCAGACTGATGCCGAGTTCCTTGGCGGTCAGCGGCTTGTTGTGGCTGTTCTTTTCGAGCACGCGGAGAATGTGTTCCATTTCGATATCGTGCAATGTTCGCGAGCCACCGATGCCGGGATTCATCGGCAGAATGGTCGGGGCCGACGACGATGATGATGGCATCGGCGAAGCGGTGGTCGTAGTCGGTGCGAGCCGTGCCTTGCGGAGGCGAACGGTCTGCGGCAGATGGGCCGCTGTGATCGGTCCGCCACCGGCGACGATGTAGGCGTATTCCATCGCATTGGCGAGTTCGCGAACGTTGCCGGGCCATTCGTGGTCGAACATCACTTCAATCGCGTCGTTGGTAAGCAAGTCGGCGATCTGATCGATCGGCCGTTTCGCCGAGCGCGACAACAAGTGCCGTGCCAGGTCCGGGATGTCGGTCTTACGTTCCCGCAACGACGGAAGCGTAATTTCGAAGGTATTCAATCGATAGAGCAAGTCCTCGCGGAACTCGTCGGCGGCGATCATCTTGCTCAGGTCGCGATTGGTGGCGCAGATGACACGGACATTGCTACGGAACGGTTCCGTGTCGCCGAGCCGGCGGAGTTCGCCTGATTCGAGGAAACGGAGCAATTTTACCTGAATGTTCTTGTTGAGTTCACCAAGTTCGTCGAGGAAAAGCGTGCCTCCATTGGCGACTTCGAACAGGCCCTTGTGATCGCGGTCCGCTCCGGTGAACGCCCCTTTGCGATGGCCGAATAGTTCGCTCTCGACGAGCGATTGTGCCAGCGCACCGCAATTGACCGGCACGAACGGCATGTCGGTTCGTTTGCTCTGCTGGAAGATCGTCCGGGCGACTAGTTCCTTGCCGGTGCCGGTCTCGCCGAAGATCATCACCGGGGCGTCGGTCGGAGCGATGGTGGCGATCAGCCGATGCACGGCCGCCATGGCCGACGAGTTTCCAATCAGCAGGCTCGGCCCCTCGGCGTTTTGCACGCGGGTTTGCAGGGCCAGGTTCGTGTTCTTGAGTTTCCGCTTTTCGAGGATCCGCAGGAGGATCCCTTCGATATCGGAGATTTTGCACGGTTTGGTGATGTAATCGAACGCCCCCAGCCGAAGCGCCTCGATGGCGGTCTCTTTGCTGGCGTAGCCGGTCATGACGACCGCTTCCGTGTCCGGCGAGACTTGCTTGAGATGCTCGAGCACCTCGATGCCGGTCATGTCCGGCATGCGCAGATCCAGGATGGCCGCGTCAAAAGTGGACTTCTGCATCACCTGAAGCGCGGTGCGGCCGTTCGGACAGACCGTCACGTCGTGGCCGAGGCGCGGCAACTCCAGGCGCATGAATTCCTGCAACGACGCTTCGTCGTCCACAAACAGGACCCGTAGGCTTTTATGCGGCGGCGTGGCCAATTCCATCCTCCGTCTGCTGACTTCCGGACTTCCTCTTCACGCTGGGGCCGAACGGCAGAACATCGGGTTCCGCCGAGTCGTTGCTTGCTCCCTGCACGGGCTGAAGAGGAACGATGACCGTGAATGTACTTCCCTGGTTCGGACCCGCACTGCGAGCTTCGATTCGCCCGCCATGCTGGTCAACAATCTGGTGGCTAATGAACAGGCCAAGGCCCGTTCCCTTGCCGGAGCGACTCTTCGTGAAGAACGGTTCAAAGATGTTGGCGAGAACATCCGGGCTCATGCCGCAACCGGTGTCGGTGAAGACCATCTCGGCCTGCGGACCTTTTTGCATCAAGGTGATCGTCAGCACGCCGCCTTCGTCCATGCTGTCGAGCGAGTTGACGACGAGGTTCAACACGACCGACTTGAGGTCCTGGGCGTTCACTCCCGCGACTACCGTGGCGTAGGGCTGGAAGATGATACGGCGGCCGCGACAGTTCGGTAAATGCTGGGCGATTTCGAGAACGCCTTGCACTAATTCGGCAAGATCGGTCGGTTCACGGCGGCGTTCGCCGACGCGGCTGAATTCGAGGAGCTTGCTCGTGATCTCCTTGCAGCGGAATGCCTCCTGCTGGATCATGCCGAGGTACTTGGTGATGACCTCGGTCTCCTGCGGATTACGGCGAAGATAGTCAGAGAGCCGGCTCTGCAACGCCTCGCCACAGAAGGCAATGCTGGCAAGCGGATTGTTGATTTCATGGGCCACACCCGCAGCCAGGAAGCCAACGCTGACCATCCGTTCCGAGCGGACGAGTTGTCGGCTTCGCTCATCGACCTGTCTTTCCAGGTCGCGGTATATGTCGTGGAGTCGGCTGGTCATGCCGTTGAAGGCGTTCGCCAGTTCCTCCAATTCGTCGCCGCTCTTTAGATCGATGGGATGCTCGAAGTTTCCCTCGGCCACCCGATTGACGCCAGCCTGCAATTGCTTGAGCGGGGTGAAGACCCAGCCCGAGAACAGATAGACCAGCGTGAATAGCAACAACAGTGCCAGAGCGGTCGCGCCGGAGACGGTCCACAAGGTTTGACGGTAATGTTTGCGTGCTTCGGTGATCTTGCGATACATGTCGTTGGCGATCTCGATGCGAAGCTCGTCAATGAGCCGCAGGAGTCGATCGTGTTCGCGTTTCAGATCGCCGTTGCTCGACAAGGCGGCCGAGGTGGTGTTGCCACCGTCGAAGACCTTGGAGAACTGGTCGATCGCTTCTTCGATCTTGTCGAACGACTTGTCGATGTCTTGAATCAAATGCGAATCGAGATACGGATCGGGATCCCGTTTGCGGGCGACCGTGTCCTGGAATCGCTTCTTGTACTCCTCGAATATTTCCCTGGCTCGGCCGAGTTTTTCGCGAGTCAGCCGAGGTTCATCCGCGCGAGGCATCGCCTCGGGAAGAACGGTTGGGTTTTTGGAAACGAGTTCGGAAGGAGTGATGACCGCCGATACGGCGGGCTTCAGATCGTCGAGTAGGAGTAGTTCGGCGAGCTTGCTGTCGGCGGTGTTCATGGTACTGACGTAAGACGTCAATCCCTGGATGGTGCCGGTCAGCAATAAGCCGACGCTGCCGACCACCAGGCCAAGTCCGAGCAACAGTTTATTCCGTAAACGCCAGCGACGGGCCACGGACAATCCTCCTGGTCCGGGTGGGTGGAAAAATCCCCTCTCGATCATCCATGACCGAGTCCCCTTCGACCTTGGCGGAATCTACCAGAACAATTCTTACAAAGGGATAGCAACTTTTTCATAACACCTGGTCATTCTTACCAGAGGACTCGGGTTAGATTGCCTAGGCTTCCTAAATTTCCATGAATAATGGGTGATCGCTGGGATTCGCAAGGCCTCATCCCGGGGCTTGTGGGAGCTCTCAAGCAAGCCCCGTGATGAGGCCTTGCGAATCCCGGGGATGAACAGCACCACTCTCTTTCATTTTCTCCAGGTCATCGTCAGAATGCTCGCATGAAGGACCAAGTTCCCCAAGTATGAAGGAAGCAGTCATGGCAGGAAGCCAGCCGGTACGGGTCGGAGATCGTCGCTGCGGGGCGGGGTCCCCCTTGTTGTGGATCGCGGGGCCTTGCGTCATCGAATCGCACGATCTGACCCTGTCGATCGCCGAGACCCTGGCTGGCTTCTCCGCGAAGCTGGGGTTCCAACTCATTTTCAAAGCGTCTTTCGACAAAGCCAACCGCACTTCGGGGAAGTCGTTCCGCGGGCCCGGCCTTCAGGAAGGGCTCAAGACGCTCGATGCCGTCCGTCAGAAGATTGGTGTGCCGGTGACGACCGATCTCCACGAGACTAGCCAGGTCGAAGCAGTCGCTCAAGTCTGCGAACTGCTACAAATTCCCGCATTTCTCGCCCGGCAGACTGATCTGGTGCTGGCGGCCGGTAAGACGGGGCGGACCGTGAACATCAAGAAGGGGCAATTCATGGCCCCCTGGGACATGAAAAACGTCGTTTCCAAGATGGACGAAGTCGGCAATCCGAACCTTTTGCTCACGGAACGCGGCACGACTTTCGGCTATGGAAACCTCGTCAACGACATGCGGGCGATCCCCTGGATGCAAGATTTGGGCAGACCCGTGATCTTTGACGCCACTCACAGCGTACAGACACCGGGAAGCAAGGGCGACCGGACCGGCTGGGATCGCCGGATGGTGCCTTATTTGGCTCGCGCCGCCGTCGCCGCGGGGTGCGACGGCATCTTCATCGAGACGCATCCGCGGCCGGATGAGGCCCTTAGCGACGGGCCGAATATGATAGTCCTCGAAGATCTTCCCCAGTTGATCCAAACGTGTACCCGCATCCGCGCGGCCCTCGAACAGGCCGCCCATGAGATTCCGAATGAGCGCAACGCCGCGGCTTGAAAGCAAGTTTCTCTTTTGCTCCTTCGGCATCATCGGCGTGGGAGCCGCCATTGCCCTGTTCCTATCGGGATCGGGATGCAACAATCGCGGCGAGCCGACCAAGCCCGTTGTCAGCACAAATAGAACTGAGGATCCGATCGCGGCATCCTTGGCTCGGCTCGAACGAGAAGACGCGGCGACTACTTGCCTGGACGCTCTACAAACAGTGAACCAGGCCATCGAACGGATGGAAGCTCGCCCGGGTGCCGATTCCTCGGCGATAGCTGACCTTTCTCGGTCGCTCAAGTTGAATGTGAAAGAGTCGGAGGCTCTCGCTCAACCACTCTTCACGTCAGTGGACGCCGAGTATCTCGCCGATTGCTTCCTCGTTCGCGACTGTGTGCAATCCCTCGAACTGAAAAATTTTCCTCCTTCGCGCAAGGCTGAACTCGTCTTCGCCTGGGTCTGTCGACAGATCTATCTCAGTCACCAAGCTCATCCACCCGCGCCGGCCTGGTGGTTGCTCCAAGCGGGTTCAGGCAGCAGCATCGACCGCGCCGCCGTATTTCTCGAAGCATTGCGGCAAATGGGGCTCGATGGCTGCCTGATCGGCCCACCCGTGCTGGCGAAAGCTCCAATCGTGTCACTTGAAAAAAAGGGCGGCCGCATTTACTATGCACCGGTGCGTGCCGTCGGCGTCCGCATCGCGGGCGACATCTTTCTCTTCGACCCGTCGCAAGGCAAACCGATCCAGGCCAAAGACTCCCAAAAGTCGGCAACTCTCGCTCAGATTCGTTCGAATCCGGCAGCGTTTCCCGACTGGTTGGCGGCGGCGAATTTAACCGCCGACGAGATCAAGAGTTGGGAAGTTTTCCTCGCTCCACCGTTGCTGTCGCTCGCGCCCCGGATGGAATGGTTAGAGCGGCAAATCCCCAAGTCGAACGCGGTACGCTTGCACGTTGATTTGCCAAAAATGCTAGAGCGTTTTCAAAAGGAAACGCTCATGGACGAACAGATGAAAGGAGTTACCTGCCGGATATGGAACGTGGAAAACGACCTCTATTCCCCCTTGCGGATCCAGGATACCTTTCATCGCGAAGTGAAAGTGAATGGCAGCTTGTTTCGCCCGGTCCGAGAGGGATTTCGTGAATCGCATTTCCCAAAACGCTTCGTGCCTGAGTTAACGGTAAAGGGCATTTCGCTAGGTGGCGAGCCAAAGAGGCGAATTGAAGGAATGTTTCGCCGGGAATTCGCGAGTATCTTCCTGGTGCACGAGTCTCCGCGGGATCATCTCTTACGCGGCAATTTCAGCAACGCCACCGCGTCGTTGACCGACCTCAAGGAACGCAACGATCGGTATCGCGATCGGATTGCTCGCGAACAGAATCTGGATGCCTCGGTCGAATTGTGGGCGAAGGAGGCGAGCCCAATTTTCGCTGCCTTGCTGGAAGCGACCGAATCAGGCGATTCAAACGCAATCAGCCGAGCTCGCGAAGCCGAGGAGCGATTTCTTAAGTCGGAACTAAGCGAAAAAATGGCGTACTTGGTTCGCCGGGAAACATCGCGGCTGATTGGTGCCGAGACGGCCTACCAACTATCTCTGGTCATGCAAGAGCGTGCCGAGCGTGCGGACGCGCGCTATGAACAGGTCGCCACCGAATCTCGTCGTGCGGACGCCGAGCGATTGTGGCTGGAAGCCATCGATTCGTGGCAGCGTTATCTGGTGAACTATCCGGAATTGAGAGGCGAATTCCCGGACCGCGACGCCCACGCCCAGGCATTGCAGGATCGCTGCAAGCTGGGATTGGCACGGGCGAAAAAGTGAGATTGCACGAAGAAACGTTAGTTATTTTTTCTTCCAAATCGTGGCCGTGAAAGTCGAATCACCGATCGCGATAGTTTGGTGCAGTGTGAAAACATGCTGTTTCCGCAACCATTCGCCGTATTGGGCGCACCCATCGTGTCCGGGTATTTCACGGTAATGCGGCGAATTTGGATCGATGTGTAGGTAAACAATCATTTCGCATCGTGTCGTCTGAGCCCATTGATCGAGGCAAGCGAAATTACTGGGACTGCCGGCGAGCACCATGCCGTTGATTTCGGATTCCATCCGGGGCGCGTGGGGGAAGCGTTGCGCATAGGTCCACATTTGCAGGAATTTCGCGGGTCCGTTCGACCATAGAGCGATTGGCTGCGAACCGTTCAATTCGGAGAGGTAAGCGTCCGTCATTTCGAGATTGGTGGCGTGTTCGCGTTGAACGCCTCCTTCGGACGAATGGGGTCGAGCCGCCAGCGAGGGGATGTGCAAGAACATCCCTCCTAGACAAATGGTCGCGACAACCCACCCGGCTTGTCGACCCTTCCAGCGCAGCGCCCAATCGGCGAGGACCGCGCCGCCGATCCCGGCAGTCAGCCACAAGGCGGGGAGCCACGAATGGAGAAAGCGAATTTTTTGGTTGGTGTGCATCGCCGTCAATGTCGCACTGAATAGAAGCAATGCAATTGGGGCCAGTCCGCCCGGACGCAGCATACGCCGACTGACCACGGCGGCCACACATGCGACAGTCGCAAGGGCAGCCATCAAAATCGCACTCCAAGTGCCGACGTGATATTCGCTGATCGCCCCGCTTGTGTACATCTCGATACTCGAAAGCAGGCCCAGAGGATGTTCTCTCTCTCCTTGATTGGTTGTTGGGCTTAGAAACCAACAGAAGAACGTCAGACGTTGGGGCCACAAGAACCATACCAACAGTGGAATGCCATGCGCGAACGCGAGCATCCGCTGGTGAGCGGGCTGTTCGTACAACCAGCGGCGGATTGAGCGCCCGTGCATCCAGCAAACGTGGCCAAGAAAAAGGGCATAGGTGATGGTGACTACCGTCATAGTTGAGCGAAGTTTGATTTCGGCGGAGAAAATGCGGATCGATTCGCCTCGATAAAGCCGAATCACCCCAAAGGCGGCGACGAGCAGGATCAACACCCAAGTTGTCGGCTGGCGCAAGTGGGCGAACACCGCTTCACGCCAAGAAACGTTTCGAATCGTCCTGGTGCCAATTTGAAGCCATTCCCGTGGCGAACTCACGGCTTCGGCCGCGAGAAGAGCGATTAGAGCCAATAGCCAGTAGTTATACTTGTGCATGAAGAGTAGCGTGAGCGCCACGCCTAGGAAGATCCCGCTGTGCCGTGACGCTTGCTGTTTCACGAGCAGATATCCGTAGATCGCGGCAAGGGTCAAGCACAGGCCAAGGCTCTCCTGCATCACGTCGGTGGCGTACGCCCGCAAGGCCGGACTTGCCGCGACCACGACGGCGACCGCCATACCCGCGAAATTGCCCCATTTCGGCACACATCTTCGCACGATTAGAAATGAAAAGACGACCGTGCCAATCCATCCGATCAGACTCGGTATGACAGCAGATCGCGCATCGTGACTGCCAACGACCATCGATGCCGCCACGGCGACTGTCGAAGTCCACGCCGGCCAAACCCGCAAGCGGTCAAAATCTTTGACCATGCCGACGATATTGAACTGTTCCACGTCATTTGCCAACATCATCGCCTGATAAATATTGGCGTTGCGATCGTGTTCATAACTGGTCCATAACTGCCGATGCTCGGGAGCGAAGTCACCGTGGATTCGCACGGCGAGAAGCAGAGCCATCGCCCAAACGAATAGCAGTGGGACGGTCTGATGATCCAAGGAAATGCCGCGAACGGCCGTGGCGAGAGACTTTCTCGAAGGTAAAGTTGATCGCCACGTTTTCTGCAATTCAGGCATGGGGACGCATCGCTCCACATGGGCCGATGGACATTGGCAATCGGCGGGAATCTCATGTTTCAAACCGCTACAGATCG
>JAIOQJ010000175.1 GCA_021413475.1 Planctomycetota bacterium
GTCGCTCTCGGACCCGCCGCCGGGTGCGACCACGGGCAGATTCACCGCGAACAGATTATCCAGCCGCGAGGCGATCGAGACGCGATAGATGCCGAGCCGGTCGGTCTTGGTGAAGGCGACGTGGGCCGTCTCGTCGCGGGAAAGGATGCTCTCTTTCTCGACTTCGATTTCGGTGTCGCCTTCTCCGCGGATCAGTTTGGCCTTCAGGCCGGTGAGCGTCACGGGCAGATCTTCGTCGAGAATTTCTCCCGCGAGGAGATTCCGTTTGCCGATGCCCGCGACGGCGTAACGCACCAGTTCGTGCATGAACGGCAGAAAGGTCGGGTGCGGCGGCCAGGTGGACCAGAATTGCGTTTGGCCCACTCGGGTCGTGCTGAAGGTGGTGGTGTGAATGATCACCCGCCCGCGGTGTCGCGGAAAATCGACAATCGCGGGATCGAGACCGGCCGCGCTTTTCGCTTCGTTCTTGCCGGTGCCGCTAGTGGGCAGGAACGAGAAGATCCGCCGGGCCGGCCCATTCGCCGGGGCCTGCAAGCGGATGTATTGATGAAACTGCGGCATCGTCAGGGCGGTTCGTTCGCGGTCGTCGCGGTAGGCGCTCAACGGCGGTTGCTTGAATGCGTCTTCCTCGGCAGAGAGGGTGAAGTAATCAGAATCCTCGGCCTTTTTGATGCCGAGCATCTTACCGGGGAGCAGGCCTTGGCCTTCGTTGAAAAGTGTGCGATTCAAGCTCTCCAGATTCTCCGCCGTGTTGGGTCCGAGGCAGATGACGACACTGCCGCCGCGGCGCAGGAAGGCGTCGAGCCGTTCCATTTCGCGGGCATCGATGGCCGGGAGATCGCAGAGAAACACGCATTCGAACTTCGTCAGATCGGTTTGGAAACGGTCGGCAAACTGAGCGGGCGTGACCAGCGTCGGCACGATAGGCGATTCGCTTTTCCGCGTATCCGTCGAGTCGGGCCGCAGCGCCTGCCGTACCCACTCGCCGGGCGATTCGCGCGCATCGACCGCCTGCGTACCGTTGACGATCAACACCGGAATCGTGTCGCGGATTTTCACAGCCAGCGAGCGCGTATTGTCGATGCTCAAGGCATCCTGATCGGGACTCGTTTTAATCGTCGCTTGCAGAATGTGGTCGCCGACCGTCCGGAAGCGGTTCTGATTCTCGAGCGGAAAAGTCACCGGCACGCTGCGCCCTGCCTTCACGTCGATCAATTGCTTGCCGACCGAATTGAGTACGAGTTTCTCACCCGGCTTCGGTGCTTGGCCAACTTGAAGTTCCACCTGCAAGCCGGTGATGTCTTTCTTCCCGTGATTTTGGACCATCGCGATCGCGGAGGTGTTCCCATCCACGAATGCAAGCGTGTCGCCGAGCAGCAAGCTGGAAACGCTCAGATTCTCGGCATCGCGCAGGGCGACGTCGATGAACACGATGTCGGCTTCTTTGCCGATGCCCGCGAGTGTGGCGACGGAACTTGCCGTGCCCTCGCCCGACGAAGTGGCTGCCTTGGCCTGCAACATCGGCCAACCGGAGCGTTTCAAGTCGGTGATGAAGACCACTTCGGAACGTGTGTATTTTTCTGGCCGTTTCTGGGCCATCTCGGTGACGATCCGTAAGCCTCCCGCAACGTCGGCGTTGCCGTTCGGCAGTTCCAGTTCGTCGATTTCCTCGGCAACCTTCTGGCGATCGTCAACAGGGCCTTGCACGACGACTTGGGCAGAAGAAGTCAGGAAAACGACGCTGAAGCCGTCGCCTGGAGCCGACCGATCGAGCACGAGCTTGGCCTGTGCCTTTGCCCGATCAAAGCGATTGGCATCTCCATCCGCATTGGCGGCCATGCTGAACGAGCCATCGATGACGATGATCCGATGAGTGCGTCCATGGCTGACGGAAGGTGGCAAAGCGGAGAGACCAAACCGCTTCCAGAGAGGTTCGGTCCAGTCCATGACCGCGCACATGGCCGTGACGATGAGGATGCCGATCAACATGCGGACCGCGAGGAGAAGCCACTGTTCCAAACGCAGTCGGCGGACGTTCTTCTTTTGCGCGGCCAGCAGAAACCGCATGGCCGCCCAGGGGACGATGACATGCCGCTTGCGGTTAAGAAGGTGGATGATCACCGGCGCAGCCGCAACCGCCACCACCGAGGCAATCGCTGCCAGGGGCGTCGAGAAGATCACCGCGAGTAGTGGTGGATACCACATCATTCGACTCAAGTTCCAAACCCGCGTATTGAGGATCGAAAAGAAATGAACCACAGAGACACAGACGCACAGAGAAGGAATTCAGAGAAGCCTACTCTGTGGGTTTTATCTCTGTGCCTCTGTGTCTCTGTGGTTCACTTCTTCAGCTTTGGATTCCGTTCAACTTCCCGCGCGGCGGCCAAGGTATTCCGCCAGGGCTTCGCCCAGGTCGCGTTCCGTGTTCATCCGCACGTATTCGATATTCTGCGTCCGGCAACCTTGCTCGATTTCCTCAAGATATTTCCCGAACTCGCTCAGATAACTCTCGCGCACGCCGAGCGGATCAGTCAGGAGATCGGGGAGTTGTTCCAGGCCGCGGAACAAGGTGGCTTCCCGAAAAGGAAACTCAATCTCCGCGGGGTCGAGAACATGAAAGACGACGACCTCATGCCGGCAATGCCGGAGATGCCGCATCCCTGACAGGATCTCGGCCGGTTCGTCGAACAGGTCACTAAAGACGACGACAATCCCCCGGCGGACAAACCGGTCGGCCGCTTCGTGCAGGACGCCGCCGATGCGGGATTTTTCCGAGCTGGGCCCATTCGAGAGTATCCGCAGCATGTCGTTGAGATGCGACGACTGGCTCGACGGCCGCAATTGTGCCTGAATCTTGGCATCGAACGTCGCCAGTCCGAAACTATCGGATTGCCGATGGGCCAGATACGCCAGCGACGCGGCGGCTGTGGCCGCGTAGTCGTACTTCATCACGCTCCCCGACGCGTAACGCATCGAGTCGCTGCCATCGACGAGCAGCCAGAGGACGAGGTTGGTTTCGAGTTCATACTGTTTGAGAAAAAACCGCTCGGTTCGGCCGTAGACTTTCCAGTCGACATGGCGGATATCATCGCCGAGGACGTAGTCGCGGTGCTGGGCGAACTCCACCGAAAACCCATGCCGCGGGCTGCGGTGCATCCCCGCCAAATAGCCATCGACCACCCGCCGCGCTTGCAGTTCGAGCGTACTCATTCGCGACAGGATGTCGGGGTCGAGATGAG
>JAIOQJ010000093.1 GCA_021413475.1 Planctomycetota bacterium
GCTGCGAGACCGCGCTTGCCACTGACTTCGACTCGCACGTTCGGCACGGTCCGCTTCAGTTCTTCGAGGCGAGCCAAACCAGCACGCAGCACGCTACCGTTGTAGCCGCCGCAGAGACCGCGATTGGCGGTGAGGATCAGCAGCGTCGCGTTCTTCGTTTCCGGATGCGATTCGAGCAGCGGATGGCTGACCTTGAGACCTGCCTTGGCGAGGCCCGAGACCACTTCCGTGATCTTCTTGGTATAAGCTGTGGCCGCGGTGGCGCGGTCCATGGCTTTTTTGAACTTCGCCGTGGCAATCAATTCCATCGTCCGCGTGATCTTGCGGATGTTGCGAATTGACTTTCGGCGTTTATCGAGTGCCCTAGCTTTGGCCATGACGGTATTAGGTTCAGTAAAATTTTTGGCTGTAGCAGAAGTCGTAAGACTTCTGAATCCGGGTTGGTTACCGACTCAGTCCGAACTCTCACGAGTTCGGCTACAAGGCACCTGGGCTTAGGTCTTCTTAAAAATCTTCTTGAAGTCAGCAATGGCCGCGTTGAGCGCCTCTTTGACTTCGGCAGTCAGTTCCTTCTTGTCGGCCAGCAAGTTGAGGGTAGGGGCCTTCACGTCCTTCATGTACGTGAGGAATTCGCTCTCAAAGCGGCGGACCTGGTTGATCGGTACATCGTCCATACCGCCCGTGTTGGCACAGTAGATAACGGCGATCTGGTGGATCACGTCGAGTGGCTGATATTGCGGCTGCTTGAGCAATTCCACCATGCGATAACCGCGGTCGAGCTTGCTTTGGGTCGCGGCGTCGAGGTCGGTACCGAGTTGAGCGAATGCTTCGAGTTCGCGGAACGCGGCGAGCGTCAGACGCAAACCACCGGCCACTTCGCGAGCCTTCATGGCTCGGAATGTATGCGGAAACTTCACCTTCGAGCGTTTCGATAATCGGCAGAGCGGTGAGCGAACCGCCGCCCAGTTCCTTCGACATCTTCGAAGACCGTTCCAGCAACCGGCTGTGATTGTAGAACACGTCACCCGGATAGGCTTCGCGGCCTGGCGGACGGCGAACGAGAAGCGAAATCTCGCGATAGGCCACGGCCTGCTTGGACAAGTCGTCGTACACAATCAGGGCATGCTCGCCCTTGTACATAAAGTATTCTGCCATCGCGGTACCAGCCGCAGCGGCATACACCTGCAAAGCAGCGGGAGCGCTGGCACCTGCGAGAACCACCGTCGTGTATTCCATCGCGCCCTTTTCCTGGAGCACGCGGACGGCGTTGGCGACCGAAGATTCCTTCTGGCCAATCGCGACGTAGAAACACTTAACACCCTTCCCCTTTTGATTGAGGATGGTGTCGATGGCGATGGTTGTCTTGCCTGTCTTGCGGTCGCCGATGATAAGTTCGCGTTGACCACGGCCGATCGGCGTCATCGCGTCGATGGCCTTGATGCCCGTTTGCAGCGGCTCTTTCACCGGCTGACGTTCGGCCACGCCCGGAGCAGTACCTTCGACGTTGCGAAATTCCGTCGTGATGATCGGGCCTTTGCCGTCGAGCGGATTGCCGAGCGGATCTACCACGCGGCCGATGACCGCTTCGCCGACTGGCACCGACAACAGTTTGCCGAGCGACTTTACTTCGTCACCTTCGTTGATGCTCAGATAATCGCCGAGCACAGCGATGCTGACGCTGTTTTCTTCGAGGTTGAACACCACGCCGTTCACGCCCGAGGGGAACTCGACCATTTCGCCGCTCATCGCGCTCGACAGGCCGTAGACGCGGGCCATGCCGTCGCCCACTTCCAGCACCGTGCCGACTTCGCGAACGTCGATCTGACTTTCGTAGTGCTCGATCTCGCGTTGAATGACTGAGGCAATTTCATCAGCGTTGAATTTCATAACAAACCTGACTTTTAACGAATTCTATATATGGTTGCTTAATAGCAGTTGTAATTAGGTGGCCGTGAAGCGGTTGAGCGAATCGCGAATGGCTTGCGAGGTTTGCTCCAAGGCCACGGTCTTCATGCGTTGCAATT
>JAIOQJ010000176.1 GCA_021413475.1 Planctomycetota bacterium
CACCCGGCGGCTCACGCCGCTCGGCTCGCCATTTTTATTCACGCGCGCGGATGAAACTTCTTGTGCAGCGATTTCAAACGATCGCGATCGACGTGTGTGTAGATCTGCGTTGTGCCGATGCTGGAATGGCCCAGCAATTCCTGGACGGTCCGCAGATCCGCGCCGCCCGAGAGCAGATGCGTGGCGAAGCTATGGCGGAGCGAGTGCGGGCTGATCTTGCTCGGCAGACCCGCCCGGACGACGTACTTCTTCACCAGCACCCAGAGCATTTCACGGCTGAGTTGCCGCCCTCCGCGACTCACGAAAACCCAGATGGCGGCGGGATCGGTCGTTAAATTTGGCCTGCTCTCGCCGAGGTAGGCATTCAACGCGTTGATCGCCGAGCGACCCAGCGGCACGATCCGTTGCTTGTTTCCTTTGCCGAGACACTTGCAGAATTTGGAATCGAGATACAGATCCTGAAGTTTCAGCCCCACGACCTCCGAAGCACGGCAACCGGTGGCGTAAAGCGTTTCGAGGATGGCCCGATCGCGTAAGTGGAATCGATCGCCCGCCTGCGGGGCTGCGATCAGCCGATCGACTGCCGACGGCGACAGGACCTGCGGGATTCGTTCCCACAATGCCGGCGACGAGAGAAGCTCGACCGTGCTTGTTTGGGCCCGCTCCTCTAATTTGAGAAAGCGGTAGAACATTTTCAACGAGACGATATGCCGTGCGATGCTCGACGGGGCCAGCTTTTCGTCGTTCAGAAAGCCGATGTAGGTGCCAAGCTCCCCGAGCGTGGGCGTGCGATAATCGCTCATTCCCCCCTCGGCGATCCAATTTGTGAATCGCTCAAGGTCACGATCGTATGCCAGCACCGTGTTGGCCGCCATGCCGCGTTCGGCCCGCAGAAAGTTGCGAAAGGCGACAACGTCGTCGTTCAATTCGAGGAACTGGTTCTTCCGTGAGCCGGCCATGAGGCTGATTCCATTCGTCGTTTACGGCGAGCCGAGCGGCGTAAGCCGCCGGGTGACGCTTATCACCCGGCGGCTTACGCCGCTCGGCTCGCCGGTTCATCATTTGATCTCGCGCAACTTCGGCCGCATCGCCACCACGGCCTTGCCGCGGTGGCTGAGAGCCTGCTTCACGCGTAGGCTCAGTTCGCCAAAAGTCTGGTGCCATTCTGGGACCAGAAAGAGCGGATCGTAGCCGAAGCCGCCGGTGCCGCGACGTTCCTTGATGATCGTCCCGTGGCAGCGACCCTCCGTTACGCCAATGACTTCCCCTTTCGGATTCGCGAGAACGGCCACGCAGATGTAATAGGCCGCGCGGCGATCGTCCGGCAGGGGGGCAAGTTCCGCGAGCAATCGCTGATTGTTCGCTTCGTCATCACCCTGCTTGCCGGCATAGCGTGCTGAATAGACGCCTGGCCGGCCATTTAATCCGGGAACCACCAAACCGCTATCCTCGGCGAGAACCCATTCGCCGATCGCCTGGGCAACTCCCACGGCCTTGAGGCGGGCGTTTTCCTCGAAGGTGGTGCCCGTCTCTTCGACCTCGGGGGCACTTGGGTAGCCGGATAGATCAACAACTTCGAAAGGGAGATCCTTGAGAAGATCGGCCAATTCCTCGCGCTTCTTGCGGTTGCGCGTGCCCAAAACAAGTCGTGACATGATTCTGCCTCGGCGGATCCGGAAATTCCATTCTTACGCCATACGGCCAAGAGCGAATCCGTCAACGGTGCCGATCGATGGGGATGGGGGAAATGTGACAGGCGAGCCAGGTTGCGTGCGATTGAGGAGGGGAGACCAGTTAAAAAAGCCCCTTGATGACATCACCGCGTGTCGCGGCCATCGGCCGGCCCAGGTTGTCGAAAATCTCAGCGGAAGGCGGCACCCCGAGGCAATGCAACATGGTCGCCTGAAGATCCTCGGGGAGAACCCGGCCGTCGCGCGGCTGGCCGCCGGTGGAATCACTTGAGCCGAGAACCCGGCCGCCTTGAACACCGCCGCCTGCAAGGGCCACCGAAAACACATTCCCCCAGTGATCGCGGCCGCCGTTCCGATTGATGTTCGGCGTTCTACCGAATTCGCCAGCCCAGACCACCAAGGTATCGTCGAGCATGCCGCGCTCGGTCAAATCGTCGAGAAGGGCGGAATAGGCACGATCCAGAATCGGCATCAGCAGCTTGACGCTCTGGGAGTTTTGGCTGTGCGTGTCCCAGGTGCCCTTATTCGGGGCACCATCAATGCGAGTCCAGTTGACTCGAACCAGTGGCACGCCTGCTTCGACGAGCCGTCTTGCTA
>JAIOQJ010000177.1 GCA_021413475.1 Planctomycetota bacterium
TTCGAAGGGGATGCCGCTCATTACAAACGGATCCGACAAGAACTCGATACACTCGGCCTCGGTTGCACAACGGTCACGGTCGTCGGACCGGACGCCAATCCGATCAGCCCAGACGCCAGCATCCGCAAGAAAGCGGTGGAGCGATTGTCGTGGGCGATCGAGATGAATCACATCCTCGGCAGCCAGCGATTGTGCGGCCCGTTCCACTCGCCGCTCGCGGTGTTCTCCGGAAGCGGCCCGACCGATGACGAAAAGAAGCGGGCCGCCGACACGTTGCGCGAAGCAGCGGGCATCGCGCAGAAGGCGGACGTCACTTTATGCGTCGAGTATCTCAATCGCTTTGAATGCTATTTCCTGACGACGGCGAAAGACGCCAAGGCCCTGGTGCACGCCGTCAACCATCCGAACTTCAAGACGATGTACGATACCTTCCACGCGCACATCGAAGAGAAGAGCCCGAGTTCGGCGATCAAGACCGTGGCGGATGTGATGGGGCATGTCCACATTTCCGAGAACGATCGCGGCACCCCGGGCACCGGCCAGGTTCGCTGGGACGAGAATTTCAAAGCCCTCAAAGAAGTCGGTTACGACGGTTGGATGGTGATCGAGGCCTTCGGCCGGGCCCTCCCCGACCTGGCCGCTGCCACGCGCGTTTGGCGAGATCTCTTCCCGAATGCCGCGGAAGTGTACACAAAGGGATTGAAACTCATCAAGGATAAATGGGTAGCGGCTTAATCTGCGATGGCCAGGGAAGGCCGTCCTACGAAGATAGATACTCTCTTGGAGCGATCGATGCTTACTCGCTACTCGTTTTCATTTCTCGCCTTGGCACTCCTTGCCGTTCCAGCGATGGCGCAGCATCGCGTGCTCGTTCAGGGAAATGGCAAGTTGGCGATTGTCGATGCGGCGGGCCAAGTCGAGTGGGAGATGCCTTGGGGTGGAATTCACGATCTCCATGTTCTGCCCAATGGCCACATCATGGTACAGCAGGGTGCGGCTAAAATTGCCGAGATCGATCCCAAGACCAAGAAGGTGGTGTGGAGCTACGACAGTGCCATGATGAACGGCAACAAGGACAAGAAGGTCGAAGTCCACGCCTTTCAACCACTCGAAGGCGACCGAATCATGATTGCCGAGTCCGGGGCCGGGCGGATCATCGAAGTCGATCGGGAAGGGAAAGTACACCATGAAATCAAGCTCAAGGTGAAATCGCCAAGCCCGCATCGCGACACGCGTCTCGCCCGAAAACTGGCGACTGGCAACTACCTCGTCTGCCACGAGGGGGACGGTATGATCCGCGAGTACGATGCCAAAGGCGCGGTGGTCTGGGAATTCGACGTGCCGCTGTTCGATCAAAAACCGCGCGGCGGGCACGGCCCCGAGGCGTGGGGCAATCAGGCGTTCTCGGCCGTGCGGCTGAAGAATGGCAACACGCTTGTCGCCACCGGCAACGGTCATTCGATTTTGGAAATTTCGCCCGAGAAAAAGATCGTCTGGCAGATTCAGCAGAAGGACTTGCCGAATATCCAGTTCGCCTGGGTCACTACGCTCGAAGTGCTTCCGAATGGCAATTTTGTCGTCGGCAACTGCCACGCGGGAAAGGGGCAGCCGTTGCTCGTCGAAATCGAACCTGCCACCAAGAAGGTGGTG
>JAIOQJ010000178.1 GCA_021413475.1 Planctomycetota bacterium
GAATTGCTCGCTCACTTCGAGAAACTGAAAAAACACGACTGACGCACGCCACGGCCTCGTTCATTCAAGCCGCGGGCTTACTTCACGCTGCGCGCTCGCAACCCTTCCCAGCATCCCGACCACGCTCCACCCCATCCAACCCACTCAACGACGCCCAACCACGCCACTCAATCGCATCAATCAATTCCCATACAACAATCGTGCCGAACAGGATTGCTCCCGACCCCTTTCTTCATGGCGCAGTATATCCCCACCAGTTATTCTCCAACTTGACCAAGTCTTTTACTGAACTTGGAAGCAACTTCGACGGCACCCCGTTGTCATTGGTCGCCGGTGTATACTGAATCTTGTGATTGTCGTCGCCACTGAATCTAGATTCGAGCGTGAACCGAATAAATTCGCCTTCAGAGTCTATTCCTACGATATGCTTCAGACTTTTTGCAATGCGGCGACAATTTTCATCACGCTCGGCGTGGCTTTGACCATCGCGGTAATAGCATTCAACATATTCTCGAAGAACCGGCCGGTTAATTTCGAAAACTGTTCTTGGATCGTTTGTGTCTGGCTTTCTCTGGGCAAAGCAGCCGCCTATTAAGACTGCAACAATTATAAAATGGGTCGGGACAGGCACTTTTATTCCCATCACGCGTAGCGTTCCTCGAACACTTTCACCGCCGTCTTCACCGTGAGCATCGACATTTGAACGCGTTGCTCGAAAGGCTGGCGCATGCCGGTTTCGACCGTGAAGCCGGGGCCGTATTTGCTGGCCGCGAAATCGACGAGGTTGAGACCTTCACCACGCTTCGTCGCATCCAATCCGTAAACACCGCGTTCCAGCCTCGAGAAGGATGCACCGGGCGAATAATTCTCCGCGGCCAGTTTAACCCCCGACAGCCCGACGGCCCGGATCGCTTCTCTGGCCATCCGTTGTTCCCAAACCTCATCCTGCTCGGTGCGCTGTTTGCGAGTGGAGAACCAGAAAGCATCGCCGCCGTATTCGTGGAGATCGAAAGTCAGGCCTGGCTGGATCTCGGCCATCAATCGGCGAGCGCAGCGAACTTCGATCGGTGCCCACGAGGTGTCGTGAAAGCGATTGAGATGGAGCACTTCACCATCCGGAGTGACGATCAACGTGTAGGCACGTTCGAGCGGACCTGAGCCGGGCATATCCTTGGAGTGAGTGAGATAATAAATCCGGCGACCCAGCAGCGGCTCCAGCACCTTGTCACCTTTTTTGAAACGCCCCAGCAGGCCCTGAGTGGCGAAGCCATATTCGCCAATTGAGGTTAGCAAGGCGCCCCCTTCGTCGAAGTGTATGTCGCCCTGCTTGCGGATCAGAGTCTCCGCTTCTTCCACGCTCTTCAGGGCGGGATCTTCGCCAAGCGCCATGCTCAAAGCATAGTTGAAGCCGTTCAAACCGATCGGGTCGCGGCAGGGATAGACATAAACTTGATGCTTGGTTTTCAGTTGATCCAGAAGCTCGACGGCGGTTCGCACGCCGGCGTGTTCGGTGGAGTGGCTGCCGGCGCTAATGAAGATACCCGGCTTCTTGTCGCCTCCGGCCCGGACGACCACGAGCGGCGACCTGTCGGGCGCATGGCCCACCACCTGGAACTTGTGGCCTCGCTTCTTGAGTAGATCGAGGAGATCCGCGTAGCGTTGAAAGGGCGCGATTGCCGGCGCGTCGGCCGCCGAAGTCCGCGAAGGATCGCCCTGCAGAGCGAACGCCCCAAGCGATGAGGCACCGAGCCGCATGAACGCTCTTCGCGAAAGTGCTTCGATAGACGCCAAGGGAATGGCCTTTCGAGAGGGCGAGTTGTCAGCGGCCTCGTCTCAAATCTCCGAAGCCCCCGGCACCACGAACGGCTTGCGGTATTCACGAGTCAGAAACGCGTTGGCCTTGGCGTTGTCGCCGAAGTTCTCGTTTTCCGAATTGGGCATCAGTACTGTGCCCAGGATCAGCGGGGTCTTTTCGAAGTCGGCGTTGTTGTCCTTGAGATGCTGCATGGTGCGGTCGAGCGTCTCTTGGACGTCGTCGTGGACTTTGAGCTTCTTCAATTGCTCACCGACTTCCGCGGGCGTCGCCTTCGCGCCTAGCCGCCAGGAGATATTGCCGACGTGGCAGAGAGCCGTCGATTGATGGCCTTCGAGGATCTCGGCATTCAGGCTTTCGCGCTTCCGGCTGCGGACGGCATTCAGGAAGTTGGCGAAGTGATTTTCGCTCTTCGTCTTTCCGGTGAAAGTGCTGACGAGTTTCCCCTCTTTATCGAACAGCGACGAGCCGGCGATCGATCCCTCGGCACCGTGGAACAGCCAGCCGCCTGTGAAGCCTTGGCGGAACGGTGCGGACTTGAGGCCGCGGGTCTCGGCGACGATCGTCTTGTTGCCGTAGTCGAAAATGCAAACTTGCGTGTTGGGCGTCTCGCCGGCGTCGATGTAGCCGAAGCGACCGCCGTAACTGATGGCGCTGCGGCCGAGTCCCGTGAGTCCCAGGCCCCAACGACAGATGTCGATCGAGTGAATGTTGTTGTTGCCGAGTTCGCCGTTGCCCGTCTGCCAATCCCAGTGCCAATCGTAATGGAGCTTGGGCCGTGTCAAGGGACTCAGCGGCGCCGGGCCGGCAAAGAGATTGTAATCGACGTTCTCCGGTAGTTTGTATTCGCCCTTCGCACCGATGGAACCGCGACCGCCGTAGATGATGCTGCGGGCCAGCTTGACCTCGCCGAGCTTGCCTGCCTTCATGTACTCGACCGCTTCCGCGAGCGCCATGTTGGAACGGTTTTGAGTACCGCCCTGACAAATGCGGTTGGTCTTGCGGGAGACCTGGACAATCCGCCGGCCTTCGCTGATGTTATGGCTGACCGGCTTTTCGACGTAGACATCCTTGCCGGACTGCATCGCCCAGATGGCAGCCAGGGCATGCCAATGATTCGGCGTCGCGATGAAGACAGCATCGACGCTCTTGTCGTCGAAAACTTTCCGCATGTCCTGCACCGCTTTGGCGGCACGGCCTTGTTGTTTCTCGACGCTGGCGGCGAGTTCGTTCGCGAGATCGCGATCGGGATCGCAGACGTAGGCAATCTCGCAATCGGGAATCTTGACCAGTTCCGCGACGTGCTGCTTGCCGCGAATGCGGCAGCCCAGCACCGCGACCCGGACCTTGTTGCTCGGATTGCCAGTCGGCTTCTCGTCCGCCCCGAACACTTGCGGAGCCAACGCCGTTGCGGCCAGCGCGGCCGTCGCCAGCATGGCGTCTTCGAGGAAGAGGCGACGAGAGATCGATTGCATGGTATGTCCTCAGGGTTGGATAATTGCGAGTTCGGAGCGCCTAAAAGAAAGATTAACCACAGAGACACAGAGGCACAGAGAAGCAAGAACCGAGAAAATTCGTTCGCCAGATTGCCGTGATATTACACAGCATCTCCCTGCTTCTCTTCTTCTTTTCTGTGCCTCTGTGTCTCTGTGGTTCAATCTTCTTCATTTTAAGCGAACAGCCCGTCGATGACCTTGCCTTCCGCGATCGCTGTCGGGCGTGGCAGGCGGGGGTAATACGTGGTGTGATGATCGATGCCGAGGGCGTGGTAGATCGAAGCGGCGAAGTCGTGCGGGCCGTACGGTTCGGTTGCCGGTTCCGAGCCTGATCGATCCGTAGCGCCGATGACGGCACCGCCCTTGATGCCGGCACCCGCCAGCAGGACGCAACCGGCGCGCGGGTAGTGGTCGCGGCCGGCGCTCTTGTTGATCTTCGGAGTGCGGCCGAACTCGCCCATGGCGACGACGAGCGTGGTGTCGAGCAAGCCGCGTTGTTTCAGGTCGTCGAGCAAGGTGCTCAGTGACATGTCCAGTTGAGGCAAATTTCCCGGGCCGTCGTAGGAATGCCAGTTCGCCGCGGCGACGCCGGAGGGAGGGCGGGCGAACGTCATCATGGCCCCGAAGATATCGTCGTGATTGTCCCAGGTGCCGTTGGTTTTGCCTTTGCCGAACAGGCCGCCCTGGACGGCATGATTGATCGTCACAAAGCGGGCCCCGGCCTCGACCATGCGGCGTGCCAACAGCACACGCTGGCCGTAGATGTTCATGCCGTAGCGTTCGCGGAGGGCACGCGGCTCCTCGCCGAGATTGGCGGCCTTCTGGATGGCACCGCTGGTCAGCGTTGCCACCGCTTCGTCGTAAACGCTTTCGCGAACCTTCAGCGGCTTGTTCTCGGAGTGACCCAGGCGGCTGAGGTTGTCGATCTGTTGCAAAAGCACGTTGCGATCGCCGAAGCGTTCGCGCGGAATGCTCAACCCCTTGACCTGAAAATCAGGAGTGCTCGGGTCGTCGTCAATGTTGAAGGATCCATACGCGGGCCCGAGATAACCGGTCGGCCGCGTGTAGCGAGCGTCGAGTGGAAGGCCGACGTAGGAAGGCATTCCCGTGCTCTTGGTTCCACGGAGTGCCGAGTAGACGCAGCCGAAATTGGGGAGGTATTGTTCGCCGCGCGGCAGCACGCCGCTCATGACGTGCTGCGAGGCCGAGTCGTGCCCGCCGCTGACGCCTTTCCACGAGCGAACGATCGCCACCTGGTCCATCATCTTGGCGAGCAGCGGCATCTTTTCGGTGATGATCGTGCCCGGCACGTTGGTTCGCGTCGGCTTCCAGAGTCCGCGGATTCCCTCGGGGGCATCGGGCTTGGGGTCCCATGATTCAAACTGGCTGATGCCGCCGGCCAGGAAAAGAAAAATGCAGGAGACTTCGCGCCGCGAGGGAGCGACGGTGCCGGCACGTACGGCCTGCAAATAGCCCGGTAGGCTAAGCCCAAAAATGCCCATGCCGATCTGGAGAGCATCACGCCGCGAGGGAGAGTTCATCAGCACCGACTCCTCTTGCTTGGTCATTCAACCGATCATTACATGCGGGCCGACGGAAGTCCATCCAAAAATCGGCAGCGTCAGCTTGGCGAGCCAGGTCGCGTCAGCGCCTGGAGTCTTAACGCCCCAAGCACTCCGGCCGCTCACGCGAGCCGGCTCGCCTCGAATGTTCGAGACATTGAAAGGGCGCTCGTCAGTGGCGTTATTCACGGACCTTCTATTTTGCCCCGCTGGGGACCGCCCGGACTACCCGAAAGCCCGTGTTGGCCGTTCTCGCGTTGAGGGCGTAGTTATTCCGATACGCACTGCGACAGTGAAGGGCGAAGTAATGCCAGCCGCCGCCGCGGACGACCGTCCGCGACCCCGTTTCCGGCCCCTGCGGGTTCTCCGCCGGACTCTTCGCATACCATTGAGCGTCGTGCCAATCCTGACATCGCTCCCACGCGTTTCCGTGCATGTCGAACAATCCCCACGCATTGGGCCGCTTGGTGCCGACCTCCCCGGCTCCGATGCGGTCCGCGTTCTTGTTGAACCAGGCGTAGTCCTTCAGGTCGTTGCTGTCATCGCCGAAGCTGTATTGAGTATCGGTCCCCGCCCGGCAAGCGTATTCCCATTCCGCCTCGGTGGGCAGCCGATACCCAGTGGCCGTCTCTATCCGCTTCCAGGCGTCCTTTTCCTGCCGATAGCACGGCGTCAATCGTTCCTTCTCGCTCAACCAGTTGCAGAACGCGAGCATGTCGCCCAGGGTGATCTGCGTAACCGGCATGGCGTCTGTCGCCTTGTAACCCGGCTCTTGCCAAGTGGCCGCTTTCTTCTTCGGATCTTTCTCGGCCGTCAATGCGGAGTTGCCGCCGCCAAACCGTTCCGTTTCGGTGACGTACTTCGCGGCCTCCACGAACTGGCGAAACTGGCCTCGGGTGACTTCGGTGGCACCGATCCGAAAGGGCCGCGTGAGGACGACGCGATGGCGGGGCTGTTCCTCTTTGCGCAACCGGGTCAGTTCGGATTCCCGGACGATTTCCTTGAGTTCCGGAACCAACTTGGCGGCGGCCTCGGCCTGGTCGGCGGTGCTTCCCATCATGAACTCGCCGGGCGGAAGCAGCACGAGGGTCATGCCGACCGTGTTCCGCTCTTCGACAGGCGTATCGAGATGACGAGCCCAGGCAACCTGATGGCGCTTGGCCTGGTCAGCAGGGAAAGGGGCGACACAGAGCGGCGGGGGAGGGGCTGCCGACGCGACGGCGAGACCAAATCCGACAACACCCAGACTGAGAACTCGCACAAGGCAATTAGACATGGGATGTTCCCCGCAAATGAAAACCGAAATCCTGAATCGCCGCGCCCTGCTTCCCCAAGAACGCTCAACGCCAATGGACGAAAGGAACGGACGCGGACCTTTGAACTTGCCCACAGTTAGCGTAGGGAAAGCCCGGCCCACCGGTTCACGCTGCCGGCCAACGAACCGAAAGGTTGGCCGCAATGGACGTTTCGATGGCGTACTTCCGATTCCGTTTGGGGCCTGACATGCGACGCATTTCCTCCTTCCCCGCCCGACCGGTCACGGCTATACTTTCACAAGCTTTTTTATCTCAAGGGATGCCCGCATGCCGGATCGTAAAGACCCTCCGCCCACGAATCAGACGGTTGCCGGGGCACCGCCGACATTTTCAAGTGTTGACCAAGACACGGCCTCGCCTCTTCGATCGTTGAGCTCGGAGGAATCGTCAATTCTATCCGATGTTCTCGCCCCCCCTCGAGGCGAGGGAGAACTG
>JAIOQJ010000179.1 GCA_021413475.1 Planctomycetota bacterium
CAAATGAGGGTGGCCATGTGCGATTAGTGAAATGTCACAAAATGTCATGTTTTGTCATGTCTAAAAAAATTCCGGCGTCGCCCGCATTACTGTTTGAGCATCGCATACCCTCCGATTGGCCAAAATCACCAATACAAAAAGAAATTTCCGGAATCGGACGGCCCGCTCGCTCCATCTGAACTATCAGTGATTTTCGGGTTTGCTTACACTCACGTGTCGTGCGTGGCCGAATAATTGAGGTAGCTGGACTTTTCCCACCTGTCGTCTCGGGACTCCCCTTTCGAAACGAACAAGGATTTCGATATGACCATATTCCGTTCGTTCTTGGTTCTTACGCTCGCCCTCTTCCTGGTGCCGTCGGCCCGCAGCCAGATCAAATCGCTCGAGACCAACGTTCCCTATTGCAAGATCGACGGCGACAAAGAACTGCAGATGGACATCGCGGTGCCGCAAGGAAAAGGCCCCTTTCCGACGGTCGTTTGCGTTCACGGTGGGGCCTGGCGGTTCGGCAAGCGCGAGGACGTCCGCTCGTGGATCGAACTGCTGGCGAACGAAGGCTATGTGGCCGTAGCCGTGAGTTATCGCTTGATTCCCGATTGCAAATTCCCCGACCCAATCGTCGACTGCAAAACGGCCGTGCGATTTCTGCGGGCGAACGCGGAGAAATACCTGATCGACAAAAATCACATCGGGGCGCTCGGCATCTCGGCGGGCGGGCATCTTGTGAGCCTGCTGGGAACGATGAAGAATCAGGCCGGCTTCGAAGGAACGCTTTACCCCGAACAATCGAGCCAGGTACAGGCCGTGGTCAGCTATTTCGGGCCGACCGATTTGTGTGAATGGGGCAAGGATGAATCGGCTCAGAACGGCATTTTCGTGCCGATGCTCGGGGCCCGGTTCAAGGACAAGCCCGAGGTCTACAAATCGGCCTCGCCGATCAATTATGTCTCGAAAGACGTGCCGCCATTCCTATTCTTTCATGGAACCAAGGACTGGTTGGTGCCGATCGAACATTCACGGAAGATGAACGAAAAACTCAAGGATGTTGGCGTTTCAAGCCGCCTCGTCGAAATCGAAGGGGCGGCCCACGGCTGGGGCGGTGCCGATGGGCAAAAGACAACTGCCGCAACGCTGCAATTCCTCGCGGAGACGCTGAAGAAATGATCGCGCAAAGACAAAACCCACGGACATCGGCCCGTGGGTTCATCGGTTTAGTCGCCTACATTTTGCTAGCGGGCTATCTGCTGGTCGCCCATGGTTGCCACGGGTCGGCAGACACCGAACTCACAACTTTCATCTCGGAATCTTCATCGGCAACGGTTGGGCGTTGAGCGTCTCGAGCGCGACGATCGAACCTTTCGCCTTCAACTGCATCCCCGCCAAGGCTTTTTGATTTGCCTGCAAATTCGGATCGTCGGGTGAGTCGTACTGACCCACCGTGACAATGCTGTATGAGCGATGATGCATGACGTACGCGTCGAACTTCATCGCTCGCAAAAACTCGGCGGTCGAATGTGCCTGGGCCGCACTGGCGTTGAGTAGTTCCGGCTCTTTCTTGCCAAAACCTAGCCGTTTCATGATGCTCGGACTCTTGGGCTCCTGAAGCTGGGCCTGGCCCTGGTAGAGTTTCACCACCAAGGTCCACTGCTTCGAACATTTCAGCAGGTTATAAGTCTCGTCGGCATTGAGTTTCTTCAGCAACTCGTCCGCTTTTTCGGGATTATCTTGCTTTGTCTCAAAGGGAATCGCAGGATTGTGGACGACCATCGCGGTCTGGAACGGGTTGATGAAGTTGTAGCCCGTTTGGGTCACTTTCTTTCCTGTCTCGTCATCATTGGCGATAACCGCTCGCATCGAAAATTTCTCCGGCAGCGGTTTCAATTTCCTCACCTGCTTCAGGAAATCGCTGGCGGCCTCCATATCCTTGAGTGGCTTGTCCGGCTTACCGATCAGTACCGCGAATTCGTCCTGGATGTCGAAGGTGCGGACACGGAACCTTGAACTGGGATCTGGCTCGGCTCCTTGGGCCCTCAGTTGAGCGATCGAGTCGTCATATTGCTTGCGGAGTTTTCGGATTCGCTCGTCCTCCTCGGCCCTCGCTTTGCGGCTGCGCTCGTAAAGGTAGGCGGGGAGTTTGTATTCCTTGCGAATATGTTCCGCCAATTCCTCGGCCAACAAATAGGCCTTCGGCCGGGTCGGGCGGTTCGGATCCACCGAAGTCAGGGCTTTCTCGTCCTTGAACGTCTGAACGCAAATCAGCCACTCGCCGGCTTGTTGCGTCACCGGATATTTGAATTCAACATTTCGATTCGCGGGTGGAGCGAACGGATTCGAATTGATCGGAGCGGTGGGCGCGAACGGGTTTGCATTCAACGGCGGCATCGGTTGCGCGAACGGATTCGCGTTTGCCGGTGCCAAGGGCGGCGCAAAAGGATTATCGCGAACAGGCTGTGCCAACACCGTCGAAGCTGTCAACACGCACAAACCCGCTGCCGCCAAGTTTCGCCATTTTCCCACAGTGCGCCTCCTTCCCGACTGATTCGAGAGTAATCTGTTCATTCGGGGCGATATAACAGAGGGCGGGGAAAACGCTAGAGCGAAAAAGCGACGGGTGGAATTGGAGCTTCATTCGATCCGAGCCCGAAGCGCTAGCCAGGGCGGATCCGCCCTGGCTAGCGCTTCGGGCTCGGATGGTACGCGTTTTCAGCCTTCACGAACCAAGGATGAGAGGTTTAGAAAATGACCAACCGCATCATCGTACTGACAGGTGCGACACGGGGCCTGGGCCGCGCGCTTATCGATCCATTCATCGCCGAGGGCCATCAAGTCTTCGGTTGCGGCCGTTCGAAGGAACGGATTGCTTCCTTGAAGTCAGCATTCCCGAAGGGGAATTTCACGAGCGTGGACGTGACTGACACGGCCTCGGTTGCCGCATGGGCGCAACAGGTTTTCGAAACGGCGGGGCCGCCTGATCTTCTGATTAACAATGCCGCCGTCATGAACGAACCGGGTACGCTTTGGACCATACCGCAAGCGGATTTCGACTTCATCATCGACGTGAACATCAAAGGCGTCGCCAACGTGATTCGGGCTTTTGTGCCGAAGATGGTCGAAAAGAAGCTGGGTGTGATCGTGAACTTGAGTTCCGGTTGGGGTCGTTCCACGTCGCCGGAGGTTGCTCCCTATTGTGCGACAAAGTATGCGATCGAAGGACTTTCAAAAGCACTGGCTCAGGAACTCCCGCGTGGGATGGCGTCGATCCCATTGAACCCCGGCATCATCGATACGGATATGCTCCGCGGCGCCTGGGGCGAAACGGCAGGGAGCTACCCCAAGGCCGAAAAATGGGCGATGAAGGCCGCACCGTTCCTGCTAGGGTTGGGTGCGAGTGACAATGGAAAATCGCTCAGCGTGCCGGGGTGAGGCACGAGCGACTGCTAAACGATCTTGAGCCGGCGTGACTCCTGTTCTGACTTGCCGCGGTAAACACGCTCGATCCGTTCGCGATTCATGGCGAGGACTTTGTCGAAGCGGCTGAGTTTCATCCCTTCGATCCCCGTATTATGGCTGGCCAAACCCTCGAGCATGGCAACATCGAGACCAATCTCGTCGCGAACTTTTCTTCGCATCAGACGATGCGCGAACCCTAACCCCCCATCCAGCGGCAAACGCCAGCTTGATTTGGCGTACGTGAAGGCGGTCAGGCGTGATTCGTGATCGCTCACGGGCGAAAAGAAAACGTAGACCCGCCACTTCACTCGAGCTTCCTCGCCCGTTTCTGGATTCATCCACTTGTGATCGTAAACGGAATAGACTGGCGAAAAATACGTCGTCCAAGTGTCATTGAAAATGTGATCCTTCTTGATGCCCACCATCCCGCGAATCACGGAGTTAATCGATTTGGGTGGACCATGATTAATCACTTTGACCGTGTCATCCGTGGTCTCGAATCGCACCGTGACTTCGTGCATTCGATTGAGATCATAGCCGAAGAGATCGTGCGTCGTCGGCGTGTGTTCGATTTCGCAGAAGTTGTCGACCACCAATTCGAGGGGAGCTTTCACGTTCTGTTCCAAGATGCACATCCGACGCCAACCTTCGACATCGAACTTCGGGAAGACAGGAGTCGACGTCTTTGATTTGGCCCAGATATAACCATGCTCTTCCTTCGCTTCCCAACTCGAAGCACAGGCGTGCAGCTTTGGAGAACCGGGGCTTTCACCATGGCCATCGCAGCCAAAGGTCCAACCATGGTACTTGCACATGAGCTTCTCACCGACCACTTCGCCCAGGCTCAAACGCATCCGGCGATGGGGACACATTTCATCCAGCACACCGATTTTCCCCGATTTGGTCCGGAACAGCACAATATCTGTTCCCCCAAGGCGGACGCACTTCGGCTTATGGGTCAAGTTTCGTGTTGAAACCATCGGGTGCCAGTGATCAAAAATCCCCATCGTCGCGTTCCTCGCTGGATCAGTCGGCGAAATTCGTCGGAATTCTTGAATTCCGACGAACTTCGCCAACGCTTTGCACAAACGTTTCAAATTCTCTCTTTGCAATCCTTATGCCAATGCAAAGCAGAATCAGGACGAGGGATAACAACCGAGGGATTTGGCGACAAGACCAGTTTCGCGAATGCGAAGCGAATGGAGTGGAGAAATGCGAATGTTCATCGCAAACGGTCTCTCGGACCTTCTTACAACGATGATCGTCTTTTGCGAATATGACGGGACATTATTTCTTCTTTAGACCGTTAAGCATGCCTGGAGATTTGTGCAGATCCTTGATCTCGCTTTCGGTCAATGACCGATTGAAAATTGCGAGTTCATCCAGCAGGCCGATGTAATTGACCGCGACGTAGATGCCGGCCTTATCGAGATCCCATTTCATCCCAATCGCCCGATCCTTGATCTCACCGATCAATTTGCCATCAATGTACAACTTCGAAACCGCGTCTTTTTTCCCCGTATCGAGATTCGACCAGGAGAGGACGATATGCCGCCATTCGCCCTGCTTGAAGGCAACCCGGGGCACGCGCACCATCGGAGCGTCTGCTCCTTCCTCGCTCAGCGGCTTTTCGCCTTCGCCCACGGCCGTGAAGCTGCCGTGCCGCATATCGCGGGGCTTGGCATCGTTGAAGTCGAACCAGATACCGCCGTTATTGGCACCCTTCTGGGTGATCTGAATCGGATCGCAGAATTTTGTCTTCAAAAGCGTGTTCGGATCGGTATTGATCCAGACCGAAAGGGCCCCGCCCCATCCGCCTTCTTTGAATCCGATATTCCCCTTGGCCGGGAAGTAGATGCGGCCGTTGTCGGGCAATACATCCTTGGCCTCGAAACAACCGCCGGCGACGCCCTTCTTGTTGATCCCGAAGGCTGCGGCATCAAAGCCCTTGGTGTGCAGGGACTTGCCCTTTTCCTTGGTGTTGTTCGAGCGTGTCCACAATTTGAGATCGCCGCCGCCGAAATCGGCCTCGGGCCATTCATCGAACGAGGCGTACAGGGCCACGGCTTTGCGAATGGCGGCTTCATCGGCATGAAGAGAGCTAGTCGCCAAAATGAGACAGAAGAGAGAGAGGAGACGCATGATGCACCTTCGAGTTCTTACGTGGCGACGGACCTCTGGTCTGTCGGAATAACACGACAGACCAGAGGTCTGTCGCCACCGGGAAGCGACTTCTTAAAGCAATCCGGGAATCGGCGCCCATTCGCCCATTTGCAGGATCTCGCGCGGCATGCCGCGCACGACGCGGAGCTTGCCCGTGTCGAACAGCGTGTTCATCACGGTTCCGACAAGATTCTTGACGGTCACCGGATCGGAATTGGGCTCGCCGCCGTTACGGGCGGATTGACCGATAACCTGGCCCATCTTGAGCCCGCCGCCGGCGAGCAGGAGCGGCCCGAGATTGCCCCAGTGATCGCGACCGCCGCCCTTGTTGATCCGTGGCGTCCGGCCCATCTCCCCGCAAACGACGAGCAGAATTTTCTCGCTGAGTCCGCGAGCTTCGAGATCTTCAAGAAACGCGGACACCGCATGATCGAGCGGCGTACCCATGTATCGCATGCCTTCACCGACCGGGGCGTTATTGACGTCGGAGTGCATGTCCCAGACGAAGCTGGTCGTCACCGTCACGAAGCCCGCACCGCGTTCGCAAAGCCGGCGGGAGAGAAGCAGCAGTTTCCCCAAGGCCTTGGAATTGTCAACGTAGTTGTTGTAGTTCTTCCACTTCTTGTCGATATTCTCGGGTCGAACGAGCGGGGCCGTGTCGTAGCGGGAGATTGTCTTGGTATCTTCTCTGGCCAGATCGAAGGCTTCGCCGATGCCGCCGATCAGGATGCGGAAGGCCTTCTCGCGTTCGCCGTTGAGGCCATCGCGCTGGCCATTGTCAAGTTCCACTTTCATGCGATCGAGTTGCCGAAGCAAATCGCGGCGATCCTCGAGTTTCGCCATCGGCAGCGAAAGCTTCATGTCCTTCTGGAGGGAACCACCCGCGCCTGGCATGAACGGCGCTGTGGACGCGCCAAAGGGGCCTGTCGCGTCAAACTTCCCAAATTGCATGACGCCCGCCTGCGTGCTCGGATCGACCGCACGCGGGAAGAGCGCGACGTTGGTCGGCAACCCGGTCTGCGGATGATTGGTGCCCGCCACGTAGGAGTACGCGGAGCCGAGGTTCGCACCGAAGGTATCCTTGCCGACGATCGTCTTAATATCGTGATTGGCGTCGCCGGGCACGAACGAACGGACGACCGACAGCTTGTCGGCCATTTTCGCCAGTTTGGGGAACGTCCCGCCGAAGGTGATGCCCGGAAGAGCCGTTTGCAGTTCACCGGTCGCACTGCGGATTTCCGCGGGCGCGAACATATGCGGGTCGAACGTCTCCATCTGGCTCGGACCGCCATGCAGGAAGAGGAAGACAACGGACTTGTCCTGCATCGGCCGCGAAACAAGTGGATCAGCGGCGCGCGCCAAAGAGGATAGTGAAAGACCACCTAGCGCGAGACTGCCGATGCGGAGAAAATCACGTCGACCAAGCCGAGGATCGGAAAAGGAGAGCATGAAGGATGCTCCAATCGGGTGGGAAGGAGAGGCAGGTAGGTTTAAGGCTCCTCAGAATGTAAACCAGAAATCGGAGTACCGCAACGGCCAAGTTCAGGAAATTTCTTGAGAAGTGTGGAGAGCTGGGAAAGCAGTTGATCGGCATTTTGGAAGAAGTGTTCGCCCCTTATGCCGAAATTCAGATATTATTCGGTAGAATTGACGTGAGGTAGAATTGACTTATCTGACGGAATTAAGCAACAGGCCGATTCGCAAACCATTGCTTATGAACCAGTTACGCGATTGTTACTGGTTTCATTTGAAACGAGATGTTCTTGAGAATCGTCTCTAGAACAGTGTTATTTACTAGCGGCTCTCTCGTCTTTAACTGTGAGCCGGATGATGAACTCCCCGCCGACGAGCCGGGAGCGGGTAAAGAGCGGAAATGAAGTCAGACCCGCCTGGACCGAGCCGAGCCGATTTTGAGGCTCTCCATCAACGGCACAGCCGCGAGGTATGGGCATTGGCCTATGCCCGTTGGATGGATGCTGACATGGCGCTCGACATTGCTCAAGAAGCGTTCATGCGGCTTTGGAAACAGTGGGAAGCCGGGGAGGATATTCAAAATCCCCGGGCCTGGTTGATGCGGGTGGCGCGAAACCTGGCGGAAGATTACGCGAAAAGCGCCTTCCGCCGAAATGGGACGACGCCCACGCAGTTAATGAATGGCGTGCATTCCAAAGAAATGCAGCCGCTGGAAGAGCTAGAACGCCAGGAAACATTCGCGCAACTGCGTGGTATCTTGGAAGAGTTGCCGGCAGGTGATCGAGACATCTTGACCTTGCGGTACGCTCTCGATTACGACGCCCAGCAGATTGCCGACATATTGGGAATCAACGCGACGGCGGTTCACATGAGATTGAGCCGGGCTCGACAACGGCTCGCGGATCGAATGACCGCCCAAGGGATGGAGAAGTTACCATGACCAGGAACGATGAATATCGAACGGAAGCAGGTCTCGATCGGATGCTCTCGTCCTTCTTCAAGGCCGAGCTTCCTGACCCGTTCCCGCCGCTAAAACTTCCGGCCCGCGCCGAAGCGCCGATGGCCGTTGCTTCTCGCTCCGAACGACGGACACCAGTCTCGCAAAGCCGTTTCGCCCTCGCGGCTTCCGTGGCCTTGATCCTCGGCGGTTGCTGGTACTTGTCCGGCCAAATCGGCTCCCCGACAGCTCAACCCAACGTCGGCCATGGCCAAGGCGATTCCGCCAAGCTCGGCAAGGAACTCCAGAAGGGGAACGAGAACGCCAAGAAGGAGTCGCCCGCGATGCCCTGATCCGCAACGCGAAACGACCAATTCAAGAAGGCCGAGCGTTAGCTCGGCCTTCTTGGCGTTTTTGATCCTATCATTTCCTTTTCCGAGGCTCACATCGCTGCCTTACCCGTTTGAGAATCTCCGCGTGATCGAAGGCCAATTTCGGTAGTTTCGCCAGCGGAAACCAATCGACTTCCGACGCATCATCCGCAGCTCTTGGCTTCAATTGTTTGGGACGGACTCGCGCCAGGAAAACCACGGAAACGGTCCAACCGCGCGGGTCTCGGCCCGGGTCGCCATAGGCCTGCAGTTGCTCGAGGTCGATGTCTTCCAGTTCCGTCTCTTCCCGAAGTTCACGCTTGGCGGCGTCAATTAACCGCTCATTTTCGTCGACTAAACCACCAGGTAACGCCCAACGACCCGCGAACGGATCCTTTTTGCGGCGAATAAGCAGGATACGCCGGACCGGTTCGATGGTGACGATCGCTACATCGACGGTCACGGCCGGACGCGGGTAATCGTATGTGAATTTCGCCATTGATTGGGCTCGCGCCTATGATGTTCGATTAACGGCAAGCTTAAATGGCTCGCCAACTTCCTCACAACATAACGCTTCACACGGACGGCATCCATCCCATGTTCGATCTCCTCATCACGAATGGCCGCGTCGTCGATGGCAGCGGTCTCCCCTGGTTTCGGGCCGACGTCGGCATCACTGGCGACCGCATCACGGCCATCGGCCGTTTTCCGAACGCGGAGGCTCGGCAGCGAATTGACGCCAAGGACAGCGTCGTCGCACCTGGAATGATCGACGCCCACGTTCACGGCGACTTGGTTCTATTGGCCGACGCACCACACGAACCGGCCGTTCGCCAGGGCGTGACGACCTACATCATTGGGCAAGACGGTGTGGCCATGGCACCTGCTTCCGCACCGACGCTCGAATACATGCGGCGTTACACCGCCGGCTTCAACGGCAACTTCCCAACCCCGGGCATGCAATGGTCGAGCCTTGATGAGTACCTGAATCAGTTCAAGGGCCGTAGTTCCATCAATGCCGCGTGCCTGATTCCGAACGGCAATCTGCGCATGGACGTGATGGGGCTGGAAACTCGCGTGCCAACGGCCAAAGAACTTGATGAGATGCGCCGCATGGTCCGCGAGGCGATGGAACAAGGTGCGGTCGGCTTTTCAACCGGCCTCGATTACATTCCCAGCCGTTACGCGGAGACGGAAGAACTGATCGAACTCTGCAAGGAGATCACCCCCTTCGGCGGCGTCTACGTCACACACATGCGCGCCTACTCGCCGGAGAAAGTAATCGAGGCGATGGATGAAGTCGAACGCATCGGCAAGGAATCCGGCTGCGCGGTCCATATCTCGCACTTCAATAGCCTGGCCGACCAGGTGATACCGAAGCTCGACTCGATGCGAGCCGCTGGGGTGGATGTGACGTTCGACCTTTACTGCTATCTCTACGGAAGCACGATCCTGGGGATGATCGCCTTACCTCCTGAAGTGCAAATCGGCGGCATCGAGCCGACTTTGAAGCGCTTGGCCGATCCCGCCACGCGGGAGAAGCTCAAACCCTGGTTTGCCGCCCCGCGCGTACCCTTGGAAAATGTGCGGCTCGGTTCCGTACCGGCGGCGGAGTATCGTAATCTGGAAGGGGAAACGCTCGAAGCCGCCGCGAAGCTCACAGGCAAGAGCATCGGCGATCTCGTTTGCGACTTGCTGCTCGCCACCGGCATGGCCACCAACTGTGTCGTACGGCACAACGCACGGCGGCAGGAAGAAGACATCACCAAGCTCATGCGGCATCCGTCGATGATGTCCGGCAGCGACGGCATCTACATCGGTGGAAAACCCCACCCGCGCGGCACCGGCTGCTTCGCAAAGTACATCGGCCATTACGTCCGCAACGGCACGTGGCCGCTCGAGGAGGCGATCATGAAGTCGTCGTATCATGTGGCTCGTCGACATGGTCTGGGAGATCGCGGATTGGTCCGTGAGGGAATGGCCGCCGACGTGATTATCTTCGACCCGGCGACGATCAACGACCGCTCGACCTTCGACGACGGCAAGTCTCTCGCCACCGGAATGGAGCATGTCATTGTGAATGGGCAGTTGGTATTGCACAACGGCTCGCGGACGGCGAATCGGCCTGGGCGCGGCTTGCGGAGGTCTTAGACAAAGGCCTAGCTCGTCGGCAAAAGCACCTCACAGACTCCAGTCTTTTTCGAAGAAATCCAGTATCCAGTAAATGGATTTGACTCTTCGAAAGCTCTTACCTGTTTTAACGATCATTCCTGGTTTTCCACAATTTCCAAGAGGAGGATGCGACGGCATCCTCCGATAACTTTCAATACCTGTTTTGTCTTCCAAACATGGTACCCTCCTATGCACATTCTTCCGCTCTCTTGGCGTCGCTCGATCCGTTCCTTACTTGCCACCGGCTGTGTGCTCGCGGGTGTCAGTCCAGCCGTTTCGGCCGATCTCCCAGTCGGCACTGACGCGCAATTACGTAATGCCATTGTTTCAGCAACCAGTGGTGACACGATTACGTTCACCAACAACATTATCCTGACCACCGGTGACTTGCCGCTCGTACAGCGGAATGTCACGATCCGCGGTCAGAACTTCACGCTTTCGGGAAACAATCAGTTCCGCGGCTTGTTCGTGGCGGCCTTCACGCCCGGCACAGACACGATGATCCCGGTTACGGTCGGCATTCAGGATCTGACCATTCAAAACACAAAGGCCCAAGGCGGCCTCGGCGGCAACGGCGGCTTCGCGGGCGGCGGCGGCGGCGCGGGCTTGGGGGGCGCGATCTTTGTCGGCAACCTGGCTAATGTGACACTG
>JAIOQJ010000180.1:0-11887 GCA_021413475.1 Planctomycetota bacterium
GTAAAACAATTTGGGCGGCCGCCGACGACTCGACCAAGGGGCGGGCATGGGGATCTACGACCGGGACTACTACCGCAACGACAACGGCTATCGACCCTTCGATACTCGAATGCAAGCGTGCGTCACCCTCATCGCGATTTACGTCGTCGTCTTTCTCTTGCAAATGGCCACGCTTGGCAATGCCCGCCTGGGGCAATTCGGGCCGATCACCGAGTACCTCACGCTGGATGCCGGTAAAGTTCTTAACGGCGAAGTCTGGCGGCTCTTCACTTACTCGTTCCTCCACGATCCGCGTTTCATTTTTCCGATCGTCATTAACATTCTCTTTCTCATCTGGTTCGGCCGACAGGTCGAGGACTTGTACGGTTGGAAAGAATTCCTGAGTTTCTACTTCACGGCCTCGCTTCTGGGTGGGCTCGCGTTCATTCTCGTTGGCGGTGTGACGCAAAATCTGAATATGTACATGATGGGCCCGGCCTGCTCCGTCACGGCCGTCCTCTTTTTGTTTGCCTTGCATTATCCCCGGCGGACGGTGCTTCTCTTCTTCGTACTCCCTTGCCCGGTTTGGTTCTTGGTCGTATTTCATGTGCTGAACGACGCACTCGGCTTCTTCGGCGGTCGCGTACACCCTTCGGTCTTTGCCGCCCACTTGGCCGCGGGGGGCTTCGCGTTTCTCTACCACAAGTACACGCTCCGCGTTTCCAACTGGCTACCGAGCGTGTCCTCGAAGAACCGGCCCAAGAAACGGCCGAAGTTGCAAATTTTCCGCGACGAGACGACGACCAACGAACCGGTCCCGGTTGTGCCGTCCTACTCGGCCAGTTCCACGGCGTCTCCCGAAATGGCGAGCGCAAGCGCGTCCGCTCTCGATGAGCATCTGGAAGCGAAACTCGATGAAGTCCTCGATAAGGTCAAAAATCACGGGCAGGAGAGCTTGACCGAAGAGGAGCGAGCTGTCTTGTTCCGTGCCAGCGAGATATACCGCAAGAGACGTAAGCTCGGAGGAAATTAAACACCATGGCTCTTTACGATTTCAAGTGTCGCGACTGCGGCTGCTCATTCGAGAAATTGATCCGCAAAGACGCGGAGATCGCCACGCTCGCATGTCCGACGTGTACGAGCGCGAAAGTGGAAAAGCAAATCAGCCTCCCCGCCAAACCGGTTAATAGCCCTGCGGGAATGCCCGTGTCGTGCGGCGTTGGGCCGCCGTGCGGAGCACCGCATTGCCAGCGGCAGGGGTGATCGTTCATTCGGCGGCGGAGGTGGTTCCTTGGAAGCCGAAAGTATCCCCAAGGTCGTACGCCTTGTGAGCGAGGGGATGCGCCAGCGCCAACCCGAACGAGAGATCGTCGCCAAACTTGTTGACACAGGCATCCCCGCTGAAAAGGCTCCAGCGCTTTATGGGGCAATTCGCCATGCGATCCAAGCTGGTGTCCAGGCAGGGTTCACTGGAGGATTGTCGGCCCCAGGCGGACCACCTGCCGATCCACTGCTAGCAGAAGCGTTTCGCCAGGGGAGAGCAGCGTTCGCAGTTGCCGTACGGAACGGTTGGTTGATGAGGTTCGCTCTACCGATCGTGTTGGTGCTGTTGCTGACTCTCGGGCTCATCGGCTGGCTTAGTGGTTGGTGGGGAAAGTGATCTTCGCCGTTGCACTTCTCACCGTCGCAGCAGAAACTCCTTCGAATTCACCAACCCCCACACCACATCTTCCAGTGCCTCACGGCGATCCTTCGCCTTGGCCACGAACTCGGCCAGTTTCTCTTTTTCCTTCGCGGTCGGATAGCGGGTCAGGGCGCTCAGAAAGAGCGTCTCGATGATCTCGGCGTCGCTATTCCTCTGTTTCATCAATTTGCCGATGCGATTGTCCGGTGCGTCGAGCAGTGAGTGCAGAAGTTCGCCCGTGAGTAGCTGGAACGATTGCAGCACGCCGGTGTCCTCGCTCCGTTCGCATTCGCACGAGAGCAGGCGGTCGGGTTTGCCGAAGACTTTGAGGAACTTTTCGCCCATCTCAATCCGCTTCTCGCCGCGCCGGCCTTGCTCGATCGCGGCGATTTGGCCCGAGCGCAAGCCGACCGGATAGCCGTTGAACTTCACCGGTACGTCGAGCACCTGGCAAACCGCGTCGAGCAATTGCTCCGCCTCGAGCGGTTGAATCAACGCCTTCGAGAAATGCGTGTCGTCGTCGTGGTTGGTTTCCGCATACTCGGACGCCAGTTGGTAACTGCGCGACAGCATGATCTCCTTCACCAGGGCACGAAGGCTGAAGCGGTTCCGCGTCAGACTCTCGGCCAGGTAGACGAGCAATTCCGCGTTGACCGGCGGGTTTGAATTCCAGAACCTTCAGGCGATCGATTCGTTCCGGCAACGGCGTGGCGGAACCCAGGTTTCGCGGCCGAAGTGGCTCTCCCGTGCGAGGGTGCATCATGTCGCTGTCCCGGGTGATGAGCACGATCTGCTCGCCGTCGAATTCGTGCTTGTCGAGCCGATCCGAACGGTTGTTTTCCAGGATGCGATAATCGATGGTGCCGAAGAACGCGGCAAAGTCGTGGTAATCGTTCTGGGTCCAGCGATCGAACGGGTGATTATGGCACTTGGCACACTGAAGCCGGGTGCCGAGAAAGACCTGAGCCACCGCCTCGGCCCGGCCGTACGGTTCACGCAGCGATCGGTAGAAATTCGCGGGCGGATTCTGGTAGGTGCTCCCCCGGCCGGCGATCACTTCGCGGGCCAATTCGTTCAACGGCTTCTCTTGAGCGATGCTGTTGCGCAGCCATTGATGGAAGACGCGGACGCCCTTGCGATCAAGTGATTTCTCCTCGTTGCGGAGCAGGTCGCCCCACTTTTGCGCCCAGAAGTCCGCAAACTCGGGCTTTTTCAGAAGATCGTCGATCAAGCGGGTACGTTTATCATCCCGCGTGTCGGCCAGGAACTTCCGTACCTCCGCGGCACTCGGCAGAATGCCGAGCGCGTCGAGATACGCCCGCCGCATGAAGACGTTATCCGAGGATAAAGCCGAAGGCGTCAGCCTTAGCGACTTCATCTGTTCGAAGAGCAAGCGATCGATCGGACTTGTCAACGGCAGGTCTTTCCAGACGAATTTCTCGCGGGCCGTGATGAACGCGAGCTTGACGGGTATCTGGTGCTGAAGGTAGCGAACCAGGATCACCAGTTCGCCGGGTTGAACACGCGTGACATCGCCATCGGGCGAGATCGCGATGACGCCGACGGCCGAGGTTTCATAGACGACATGCCGAGATAGGTCGCGGGTCGTACCGTCCGAGAACATGCCCGTGACGGTCAACTTCACATGATCTTCGGGATCGACCAGTACTCGCGACTGGGGAGACACGTCGAGCCGCGTGATCGTTGGCCTCGACGCCACATCATCGTGACAGCCGGCCGCGATCCAATCGCGAAACAGCCGATATTCGAGGGAATCGATGCCGAAGCGGGGACCACCTTCGTGAGCGATCATCCCGGTCGCCTTGCGCAGGATGAGGCTCTCTTCCGGTCGATTCGGCGACGTGCGCCGGCCGAGGAAATCGCGGGTCAGGGCGCGTAAATCGAAATCGGCATCCTCGCCTCGCAGCGAGAGTTTGAAGCCGCCCTTGCCGTTGAGATTGCCGTGGCACGCCCCCTGATTGCACCCGGCCCGCGAAAGCATCGCCATCACGTCGTTTCGAAACGACGGCACCTCGCCGCAAACGCCGGGGCTTGCGAGCGAGAGAACGACGGCGACGCCGAGCGCGAATCGGATAAATAGAGACATGAAAGAAGTATCGCAGGAGGCCGGGAGGAATGCAACGGGCTGGTCACTTCACCCTTACTTCCAATCGATCCGGCACGCTGTCGTTGTTCTTGTCGAACGGCAGGGCGTCTTCGCGGTCGGGGATCCCGTCGCCGTCGGCGTCATTGCCTGGTCCCAGATAACGCTTCGTCTCGGGGAACCACTCCGGACGATCCTTGATCGCGGACCAAACATGGCGAACGAGTTCAGAACGTGTCAGTGGTAGGTCGCCTTTGCGGGCCAGTCCTTCACTTGGTTTCCAGCCGAGCCTAGTCATTTCTTCGTGAAGCAGTTTCCACGTAGCGATGGTACTCAAGTCCTTTTCCCGGGAAACGTCTGTGAAGATCCCCTCTTTCGCTTCGACCAGACTTCTGCCGGCGTGCGTGATCGTTCGTTGCACTTCGCCCTTGTTTACCGGTTTCCACGGTTGAAAATCGACGCTATCGTCGGGGACGAAAATAGCCCGGACCGCAAGCATGTTGGCGGCTTCAAAGCAAATGTCGTCGGGCGTAAGGTCCTGATAAGGCCAGAGCAGAACGCCGGCACGCACCAGGGAAAGTTGCAGCTCACGTACCCGTTGCAAGTCGCGCACCAATTCACGTGGCTGCCGTTCGTTCTTCAAACAACTCGCGGCGAGCGCCCCAGCCGCCTGACCGCCGAGCATCATTTGGCCGTGGAGCCGCACCGCCGAACTAACGATGCTGGAGACGCCGATGTTCTTCGATGCCCCGATCAGGCCATTAATCTCGGTGGGGACCAGTGAGCGAAGCGAAAAACAGGCGCGATCGGTGTGTGTCGACCAGTTGCGATTTTCCGTGTGGACATTCGCCCACGGGCCGGAGCGGTCGGCATTCAAAAACACCCGGCGGGTAGGGTGAAAATCGATGTTGAACTGAAAACCGAAGACGCTATCGGGGACCATGTGCTTGGCCCAGCCCGGCTCCTTGCCGCGCATTCGGATATCTCCTTCGCGGAGCATGTAGAGAGCTTCCAGGCGTAACCCTTCGCGGACATACGGCTTCGGCGGCAAGCGGTCGGGCGTGCCGAATTCCGTGGATAGTTCCATGTCGCGAAAGCTGACCGAGCCTTTAGGCAACCGCTCGTGAACCGTCGATTGCAAATGCTGGAGCATCCCCAACGTGTGCCGTTTCGCGTCCTCGAAGACGATCCGTCGCTGGACGTAGGTCATGGCGACAATGTTCTTTTTGGAGGCCCCTTTCTCCGTCTCTTCGAGGGCATCGGCCACCATCTTGGGAAAGTCGTAAAGCGGGTAATCTTGCGTGGGCCAATTGACGAGGACGGCCTCTGATCCCTTCGGCAAATTGTTGTGCCGACGATCGACGAGGCGTCGATGAGTATAGATGCTGTTAAGTGCCGAGTAGATCCCTTCCGGATAATCGGTATCGACAAAGGGTGCGGCCCGCATCTGCTGAGCCCCTTTCGGCCAGCCGACCTTGGCGAATTCAGCCGTGGTCAAACCAGTTGTACCGAAAAACGTTCGCTCGTCGAAATCCTCCAGATTGACGGGCTTGGCCTCGCCAACCACCTCGCGGAGAACCATGCACCAACTCAGGGGATTCATTTCATTGCGATCATCAAGGAGCGGGCCGGTCGGGGCGTTCGGTTCGTTGAAGCGAGACTTCAGATCCGGACCGGCGGCCCATTTCGCGCCGGAAAGACGGATGACATCGCCCCAATCGGAAGCGTCGATGGTCATGGCCGCTTCGATCGTGATCAGATCCTTGGGATTGTTCACCGATTCGAAAGTGACGGAGGCCACGCGGTTCGCTACCACCTTAACTGCGACGGGCTGATACGAACGGATAATCTGAAGTGACTTGGAACCGCGTTCGGTGTGGGGTGCGACCCATTGCTCGAAAATCACAGCGGCAGCGGCTGGCTCGATCGTCTCCGAGGCGCAGAAGCCGTTTCCCGGACGAGCGAGACCGTATTTGGCTTTGTTGTGTTCTCGAATCAGACGCAGAACTTCGAGAAATGTCCCCGAACGCGAAAACTCGATCCGTTTCCCTTGGTACGTCGTCCACTCGTCGATCGCGCCCACGGCTTCCGCTGAAAACTGACCGCCCAGCCATTCGATGTCATTGACAAGAATGATATTCCGCACGCCGGAACGGGCCGCCTGAACGCAAGAGGCGACGCCCGCCTCGGTCCCGCCGACGACCAGCAGGTCGGCTTTGAGAGTGCGTTCTGCCGCGAACAGGGGAGTGGGAAGGAGCAAGAGGAATGCCGCGAGAGAGCGCATGACCGGTCCTCGGAAAATCGAGACTTAATCGTACCGCCCGCTCGATTCGATGGGCCACACCGTTTCGACGACGCCCTTGCGGACGCCGATGCAGGTGCGGTGGAGGTTCATCGTGGCGCAGCAATGAGCCGAATAGACTTCGAAGCGGTCGCCGATCTTCACGTTTGGGTCGGCGGATTCGACGATGGCGTGCTCCTCGGCCAGCTTCATTACCTTGTCGTTCGGTCGGCCTTTGACGGCCGGGCTGCCGAAGTCCTTGGAGATGGCCTTGCTCCCCGCATCGAGGATGTATTGGCCGGGCGCCCGACTGATGACGGTGGTGATGATCGATTGCGTGATGGGGAACTCGGGCCGTAGGGTATTATAAACGGCATCCATCAATACGAATGAACCGGGTTGAATCTCGGTTATGCCGGGAGTCGAGGCGATGAACTCCCAGGTCCCCGTCCCTGCGCCAGTCACGTTGCCCACCGGAATGCCCGCCGCCTCGATCAGGTGACGAGTCGCGATGAAACTCTTGATCCCCTCCCGGCAACGCCGTTCGCGTTCGGCGATGTCGGGGATGTACTGAAGATGGCCGTCGTACCCTTGCAGGCCTTCGAAACGCAGGGAGGGATATTTCCGAATTACCTTGGCAAGTTCCAGGGCCGGCTCTCCCGGGGCGACACCGCAGCGATGCATGCCGACATCGACTTCCACGAGCACGCCGATGGTGGTTCCGGCCGCCTCGGCCGCCTTCGCGATCTGGGCGACATTTTCGGCATCGTCAACGCATACACGAACCGACCCGCGTTTCGCAAGTTCGGCCAACCGCTTGAGCTTGATCGGCCCGATCAGCTGATTGGCGATGATTACGTCGGTAATTCCCGCATCGACGAGCGCTTCCGCCTCGTTCAGTTTCGCGGCGAGGAACCCATTCGCTCCGCGTTCGAGAATATAGCGGGCCAGGCCGGTGCATTTCAGCGATTTGAAGTGTACGCGCACATTGACGCCGTACTTCTTGGCGGCATCGAACATCCGTTTCAGGTTGCGATCGACCCCATCGAGATCGATGAGAAGCTGCGGGGTGTCAAGGGCCGTGATGGGGGTGCCTGGCTGGATGGTCATGATGGATCGATCGACTCGGAAGAGGAAAATCAAATCGGAACGATTGGTAGTATATCGAGCGACGATTTCGCCGGTCATGCCACGGCACATTCCTTTTCATAGCGAGCTTGATCCTCCCGGCTGAAGCAGCAGAACGTCACGACGGTCGGCAGTTCGTGTGTGGTCAGCCACTCGACCGCGGTCGTGACGGCGATCTGGCAAGCTTCACCCAATGGGTAACCGTAAACGCCGGTCGAAATGCAGGGAAAGGCGATCGTCTTCAACTTGTGGCTTTCCGCGAGTTGCAGGGAATTGCGATAGCAGGACTTCAAAAGCTCCGGTTCACGGCGGCTACCATCAGTCCAGACCGGGCCGACCGTGTGAATGATAAACTTGGCGGGCAGGCGATAACCTTTCGTGATCCGCGCCTCCCCGGTGGGACAACCGCCGACGGTCCGGCATTCCGCCAAAAGATCGGGCCCGGCCGCGCGATGGATGGCCCCATCGACCCCGCCGCCGCCGAGCATCGCTTCGTTGGCGGCGTTAACGATGGCATCAAACGCCAGACTTGTGATATCTCCGCGAAAGACACGGATTCGGTCGGCGAGTGTGTTTGGTATCATTTTTTCTTCGTTTCATGTGGTCCGGTAGCTCCGCAACCGGACTGCTTGGTGTTACGGGGCAGGCGGATTGTGCAACAAAAAAATTATATTCAAATTTCCGCCACGCTCGTGCGAACAACCTTGCGAGTCACGGCGGCCGGATGGCGGCTGGACAAATCCATTTTTCCACCGGAGGAAGCAAAGCATGTTCAAGAAACTCTTTACCATTGCGATTATCGCCGTCGTTGGCACCTATCTGGTGGGCGAAACCAAGGCCGGCAGCCATGTGAAAGCCTGGTTCGGCCGCATGAGCGCGAAACTCGACAAGAAAATCGACAGCGAGACCGAACTGGCTCGCATCAAGCACGAGGTCGGGCAACTCGACGGCGACGTCGACAAGGTGAAAGGCGATCTTGCCGAAGCAAACGTGAATGTTCGTTTACTTCGCCGCGACGTTGACGACCTGCGCACCGAAATGAAGGCCAACGAAACGGCCGTTCGCAAGCATGGCGACGTCGTCAAGGCCGCGGCGGAGGGCGACAAGATCCAGTGGGGCTACCGCACCGTGAGTTACGTGGATGCCAAGGAACTTCTGCTCAATGAAGTCAAACGCCATAACGACCTGAAGGCCCGCCTCAAGGCACGCGAGCAGGCCCTCGTGATTCAGGAACAGACCCGCGATCTCGTCGAACAGCAACTCCAGGAAATGCTAAAGCAGAAGGACGAACTGGCTTCCGCCGTCTCGGAAATGGAAGCGGAGATCAAGCTGGCGAAAGTCGAGCAAATCCGCAGCAAATACCAGAACGACGGCACCCGCATGAGCGACATCAAGACGTCGCTGGGCGATCTTCGAAAAAAGGTCATGATCCAACGCGAAAAGCTGCGGATGTCAGAAACTTACACCAAGAACCCGGCAACCGCGAAGAGCGTGGACGAAATTCTCGGCGGGCTCGATGGCCATGTGGTTGATGCGAAAGGGAATGATGAGGTGAGGGTGATTAAGAGTGAGAAGTAGTTCAGTCGTTTCTCGTTTCTCGTTTCTCGTTCCCTCGCTCCGCGTGGGAACGAGAGTAGTGGAGCGTGGGAACGAGAAACGAGAAACAAGAAACTTGGATCTATTCGATTCGGCTCGTGGAATTGATAGTTCAAAAGCAAAGGGCCTTCATCCTTCTTGAGGGACCGTTCCGGATGCTTGCAACCCGATCAAGTGCCATGACCGAGCCAGCCTGGATCATCAAGTGGCGAGCGCGCGAGGCGCTGAAGAACGGTCAGCCCGAGGAAGCGCATCGGCTACTCGAACAACTGAACGCGGCCGGCAATCGGCGTGCGTTCGCGTTACGGACCGACGTGATCAGAGGCTATCTCGATCGCGCCGATCGGTCACTGAAGAACAACGTCGTCGAGAACGCCTGGTCTGATCTCGCCCGCGTCGAGGCCCTCGCCCCGGACGATACCCAGGTTAGTGGCCTGCGCGAGCGATTGAGTACGCTCGGTATAGCGGAGGTCCAGACGGCTCTGAACGCGGGTAATCCCCTCCTTGCCTTGCAAGCGGCGGCCCGGCTCAAGGAGCGAGCGGGGCAATCAGCCGACATCGCCGCATGGGAAGAAGCCGCCCAGGATTGGATTTTGACCGGCGAAATCGCCGAGCGCGGCGACTTCACACTTGCCCGTGCCTCGCTCGAACGGATTCGACTTCGCCTCGGCGAATACACCGACGGATTCGACCGCTTCGAACAAGATGTGCTTCGCCGCGAGGATCGTTTCCGTTTCGCCTGGAACGAACTTCAGGCGGCGGCGGAATCAAAGAACTGGCGAGAGATGTTGCGAAGGGCGGATGAGGTGTTGGCCGTCGCGCCCCGGCACAAGGAAGCCCAGCAAGCCCGCAACCGAGCCTGGCAGGTCGTGCAACCCGAGACGGCCGCGTATCGGCCGGAACCGTCGGCTGAAGAATCGTCGGCGATGCAGGACACCGCACCGAATCATCCGGTGAGCCCGCAACCGCCCAAACGTTTTTTTCTCTGGATCGACGGCGTTGGTGCCTGGCTCGTGTGTTTGAATTCCCGCGTGAGTCTCGGACAGGCGAGTCCCGAAGGCGGGCCGATCGATGTGCCGTTGTTCGCCGACGTTTCGCGGATACATGCGTCTCTGAGCCGCGATTCGGAATCTTATTCGCTGGAGACCAGCCGCGACGTGCTGCTGAACGGTCGGCCGACTTCGAGAGGCGTGCTACAGTCGGGTGATCGGCTCTCGCTGGCGACCTGTTCGCTGGCATTCGCTTTGCCGGTGCCGGGCTGTCTGTCGGCCACATTGACGCCGGAAGGCGGCCGACGGCTGCCGTATGCCGTCGATGGCGTCCTGCTCATGGCCGACATGCTGGTGTTGGGGCCGGGCGAGAAAGTTCATGTGCGTATGCCGGATCTGGCCCAGCCACTCTATCTGTTTCGCCAGAAGGATAGCCTGGGCATCCGCTGGCAGGGCGAATTCAGCATTGGAGGGGAACGGTGCAAGGATCGGGCGATGCTTCCTCCGCAAGGGAGTGTGAGTTCCGAGGCGTTCACGTTCGCGATCGAACCGGTGAGCCGGTAGTTTGATAACGCTGATCGAGCGGGGTTGCGTAAGTAAGCGCCCCGTGTATGTTCGAAGACACGGGGCGCTTACGCAACCCCGCTCGAGTGAAGTCAACGGCGTGGAGAAAAGTGATGAAATTCACCTACCGCTGGGGTCAACGCCCGCTCGACGGCTACACGATCAAGCGCGGCCTCGGCCAGGGCGGGTTCGGCGAGGTCTATTTCGCCATCAGCGACGGCGGCAAGGAAGTCGCGCTCAAACTCATCCGCGGCCACACCGACATCGAACTTCGCGGGATTGCCAATTGCTTGAATCTGAAGCACCCCAATCTCGTGCATCTTTACGATCTCCGCGTCGACGCCCAAGGCGATCGCTGGCTGGTGATGGAATACATTCAGGGTGAGACGCTCAACACGGTTCTAAAACGTTCACCGAATGGTCTGCCGGAAGCACAGGCCCGTGCGTGGTTTCTCGAAGCGGCCGGAGCCGTGGCTTATCTGCACGATCATGCCGTGGTTCATCGCGACATCAAGCCGGCGAATTTATTCGTTGAAAACGGCATCGTCAAGCTGGGCGACTACGGCCTGAGCAAAGCGGTCGGGCCGAGCCAACACGCGCAATCGAGCAACGTCGGCACCATCCACTACATGGCCCCGGAAGTCGCGGGGGGTGTTTACTCGAAACAGATCGACGTCTACGCGTGCGGCGTGATGCTCTACGAGATGCTGACCGGCGATGTCCCGTTCAAGGGAGAAAGCTGGGCCGAGATCGCCAGCAAGCACCAGACCGATCTGCCCAATATGAGCAAAGTGCCGGCCGCTTATGTCTCTATCCTCGAAAAGGCCTTGAACAAGAAGGCGGACAAACGCTACGCGGACGTGCCTGAGATGATCAAAGCAGTTGAAGCGATCGGGCAACCGCTGGCCCCGGCTCCAACGAGCCAGATCGTCACGACTGTATCGAGCGAACATCGAACCGGCACAATCAGTCGGCCGACGACCTCTGCTCCGATCGCGAACTGGCGGGGCAAATTCAGCGAACTGACAACGTCGCTGTTGCTCGCTCCCGTCGTAGCCGCACCGACGACGGCCATCTGGGCGATCTTCACCGGTTCAGTTCAATGGGGCGTTCTTGGTGCCTTGTACTTAACGATGACCACCGTCTCGTGGGCGGTGCTCATTACATCGAAGACCTGGGAAGGCCGCGAAATTTGCAAGCCACGACGATTGAGCATGGCGCTGCTTGGAGTGTGCATCGGCGCTTTTGCATTCTGGCTGGAAGGTTGGAAATCTCCGGAAATCTGGATGCAAGACGAGTCTCTTTCTCCCGGACTGGTCTCGTATTGGGGCGGGGTCTTGAAGGGCGATCCTGGCACGCTGGAGACGCTCGCGGGCTTCGCGGCCTTTTTCGGCTTGGCCCTATTCATGCCGCGCTGGTGGCAATCGGCCGAGCGAAAGCGTTCTGATCGCTTCACCCTTTATCCCATTCTGGCGATCGGTTTGTGGGGCCTACTGCTGCAGGCATTCTGGCTGAATTTTAATGTCAAGACGCTCCCAAATCCGCCCGGTTATCTGGTCCTC
>JAIOQJ010000180.1:11933-14448 GCA_021413475.1 Planctomycetota bacterium
CCTCGCTCTCGCGGGAGCGGCCGGGGTAGTGCAGATCGTCAGCCCTTGGTCGCCTCCGCCACCCCGGGGTTTGCGTTTTCGCCGACGTCTCAACGAGGCCAGCGAAGCACGCTGAAAGGGGGCCAAAATCAAAATGCGCACGATCCAATCCTATTTCCTGTTGATGATTCTCTTTTCGCTGGCCGCCAAGGCACGTGCGGAAAACCCTGCCATCAACGGCGAGCCATTGATTCGGCCAAACGGATCGATTGTCTTCCTTGTTCAGGGAGAGTTTCGACCGAGCGTCGATTCCGCGCGCGATAGTGCCCTGCACACCGCTCAGGAAAAGATGCGCGATTGGCTGTCGCGGCAAGACCCCGCCATCCGCCGGGCGCCAAGCATGGAAACGATCCGCCGCGAGATGAAACCGCACGAGTTCACACTTCAGGAAGAGCAAATCCTGAATCAACAAGATCGTATGTACAGAATGATGATTGAAGTCGAGATGCAGCCGAAGCACGTCCGAGCCTTGCGCGAGAGCGAGCGCGTGACCCTCGGCCTCTGGACCCTCGGCGGCATCCTGGGAATTCTCGCCGTCATCGCTGCCCTGTTTTTCGTGGATGAATGGACGAAAGGTTACCTGACGCGATGGCTGATCGCCGGGGGGTTGATGCTCTTCATCGGCCTGGCGGTGTTGTGGTGGTGGGGAAAATGACGTGAATCGCGGCCGGGCGAGCAGCCGCGGTAGCGGCGACATACGTTAGCCCACGGTGCCAACCGTGGGAAATAGACGTCATCGAACCATCCAGCCCCGGGAGGGGCGACACAATTTGCCGAGCCATCCCTGTGCCGCCGCTACCGCGGCTATCGCCTTGGGCTACTGATTCCCACGGCTATCGCCGTGGGCTATCATCTGCCGCCGCTACCGCGGCTGGTGTACCGCCTTGACCCTTGTTTCCACAGCCAAACCGATCCGCTCTCCGCTACAATAAATCGAATACCCATGCCAACCGAATCCGACCTACTCTTGATCCGCGAGATCCGGCAAGGCGATCAGCGTGCCTGGCAGCAACTTGTTGATCGCTATCAGGGCCGCTTGCTCGCCTTCGCGATCCGCCGGCTGCGCGATCGGTCCGCGAGTGAGGACATCGTTCAGGAAACGTTTATCGGCTTTCACAACAGCCTGCCGAATTACGACGAGAAGCGGGAACTGCAAACTTACCTGTTTACCATCGCCGCCTATAAGATCACCGATTATCAGCGGCGCATGGGCCGGCGTCCCGCGCTCATGGGCGAGTCGGCCGAGGAGCGATTGGCGGAAGAAGCCGACGAGCAACAACGTGCCGCGTCGAGTATGGCCCGCAGCCGGGAACGCCGTGGACTGGAAACGAACGCGCTCGCGCGTTCCCTACGGCAGATGATCGACGGCTGGCGCGACAAGGGGGAGTATCAACGCATCCAGGTTCTGGAACTTCTCTTCGTCAAAGGCTGGGGCAACAAAGAGGTGGCAAGTTTCCTCGCGATCAGCGAACAACAAGTCGCCAACTTTCGCTTCGCGGCGATGAAGAAACTCGGCGAACAGATGCGAGCCGCGGGTTTGCCGGTGGATGTGTTTCCGGAGTTGCGCGACGGTTAGTCCGTCGGTTCGGGCGGGAATTCGATTCTTTCATAGACGTCAGCGAGTTTTAGCACGCAGCCGATGGAGTCGATTTTGACGATGGCGTCAACGCCCGCATGTCGCTTGTATAGCCACGTTCCGTCGGCTTTTCGGCTGTAATGTTCAATCTGCGGCTGGTTCTGCAAAACGAGCAAGTAGTCGCGGAGCGTCGAGTTCCACTGTTGGTATCGGGTAAATTTTTCGCCACGGTCGAAAGCCTCCGTTGAAGGAGAGAGCACTTCGATAATGGCGGTTCGATTAAGGACGACGTCTTTTTCCAAATCGTGGTACTCCGGCTCGCCACAAATCACCACGATGTCCGGATAAGAAAAGAACCCTCGCGTCGTCTGTCCCGAGGAAAGGATCGGCCCACTAAGAACCTTGGTGTCCTTGGTCCGAGCCCGACACTCCTTTCCGCGTAACTGCGATCCAATCGAAACGAGTGCGTTCGATGAAATGTCACCGTGTTCACCGCTTTCACCGGCCATAGCGAAGACTTCGCCATCGATATAGATATGCCGATCGGCCGAAGCCCGCTCGCTTACGAGATACTCGTCAATGGTGACTTTCGGTTTCGCTTTGGGTAGGCCCATCTGTTATCCTTTCGTACGATTGCTCAGCAATTATCCCGGCAGTGTCCAGTATACACTCACAATCGCCCACTTCGCAACCGCCCGTCCCCCCCTCCGATTCGCCGTTGCCGCCGTGATTTCCTAAAATTCCGGTGCGGGTCGATCCTCCCTTCAGACCCAAGTGGTACACAACTTTTCATCGACCCCTGAGGAGTCTCGATATGCCCCTGGTTCCCATGCGTCTGCTTCTCGATCACGCCGCCGCCAACAACTACGGCCTGGCCGCTTTCAACGTCAACAACATGGA
>JAIOQJ010000181.1 GCA_021413475.1 Planctomycetota bacterium
TGATTGGTCTCGGCGGCGGCAGCAATATGGACGCGGCCAAGATTGCCGCCATCGCGTTGACCCACGGCGGCGATCCGCGCGAGTACGTCGGCGAGAACAAGGTGCCGGGGCCTATTTTGCCGCTGATTTGCGTGCCGACCACGGCCGGCACCGGTTCCGAGGTCTCCCAGGCGGCGGTTTTCACGGACACGGAGAAGCAGAATAAAGTCAGTTGCCTGAGCAATTTTCTTCGCCCCGCCGCTGCGATTGTCGATCCTCTGCTGACTGTTTCGTGCCCGCCCAAGGTGACGGCCGATAGCGGGATCGATGCATTGACACACGCCATCGAAGGGTTCACGGCAGTCGATTACGCACACTATCCGCTGCCGGAGAATGAGCGTTCGGTCTATCAGGGCAAGAATCCCTTTGGCGATATGGTGGCGGAGAAGGCAATTCAATTGGTAGGCCAATTTCTCAAGCGAGCCGTCAAAGACGGCAACGATCTCGAGGCCCGCGACGGCATGGCCCTTGCCGCGACGCTTGGCGGGTTGGCGTTCTCGAACGCCGGCGTCGCATTGGTTCATGCCATGGAATATCCCGTCGGGGCGGCCGTGCATGTGTCCCACGGCGCGGGCAACGGATTGCTGCTGCCCTTTGTGATGCGCTACAACCTGGCTCCCCGCAAGGCGGCGTTCGCGGCGGTGGCTCGCTGGTTGGGTGAAGATCTGAAGGGCCTTGATGAAACGGCAGCGGCCGAGCGGGCCGTTGTTGCCGTCGAGATGCTCAAGAGCGAAATCGGCATCCCCGCCCGGCTTCGCGATCTCGGCGTCAAGGAAAATCAATTGGCACCCTTCGCCGAGAAGGCGTTCGCCTTGAAACGGCTCATGCGCGTCAACCCCCGCTATCCGTCGCAAGAAGAAATCGAACAAATCTATCAACAGGCCTGGTAATGTCGAGCACGCTCCGACAAGTGTTGCTGGTCGCGATCGCCGGCATCGTTATGGTGGTCGTCGGCATTCCGCAGATCGAGAAACTCGCGGCCGACCGCGATCTGCTCAAGCCGTACGACTTCGTGCAATACTGGTCGGCCGGACGCCAATTGCTCGACGGCCGCGATGCCTACGATCCGGATCAATTGATCCCCTTGCAACGCAACATGTACGACGGCGTCCGCAAGGCGATCATGATGTGGAACCCGCCCTATACGTTGCCGCTGACGCTCCCCTTCGCCGCCCTGCCCTGGCGTCTCGCACAGTTTCTCTGGCTCGGCATGCAACTCGGCGCGGTGCTGCTGAGTGCCGATCTCTTCTGGAGGATCTACGGCGGCGACCCCAGCAAACGCTGGATTTCATGGCTGCTGGCCCTCACATTCGCGCCGACACTCTTTCTGTTGTTGATGGGCCAGATCTCGGGGCTTCTCTTGCTCGGTCTAAGCGGGTTTCTCTATTTTCATCAAAAGGAACGCCCGGCTCTGGCTGGCTGCTTCGCGGCCCTGACCAGTATTAAGCCGCATCTCTTTGCGTTGTTCGCGTTGGTCCTGTTGCTTGAATCGATACGGGATCGAAAGATTCGTCGTTCGATTCTGGCGGGCGGCACTCTTCTACTAGTCGCCAGTATTCTGCCGATGCTCTGGAATGTGCAGGTCTGGCAACAATACGTCGAAGCGATGCGCCGGCCGCCGTCCGACACGTTCGAGACGATGCGCGAGTTCGAGCACCCGACAATCGGCTTTCGACTTCGGCAAATGCTACCGGGCCAACCGTTCGCGGCGCAGTTTATTCCGGTGATCATCGCATTGATCGCGATCGGCCTGATCTGGTGGCGTGATCGTCAACCGTGGCTTTGGACGCGTCGAATGCCGATGCTGATTCTGGTGGCTGCGCTCACCGCGGGCTACGGAGCCTGGGCGTTCGATTTAGTGATTCTCTTGCTGCCGCTGGTGCCGATAGCCGTATGCTTGAGCGAGACGAAAAAGCCGACACTAATCGCGGTGATTACTCTGGTATATTTGATTCTGAATTTTCTGGTGTTGCGCTCGATTCAAGAAGTCGGTTCGCAGTCGAATCCGTGGATCACGCCGGTGGTGTTGGTGGCGTATGCGATAGCGGTATTAGGTGGGTGTCGATCGAGAGATGCGTGGAAATTTGGGTGAACGACCGTTTCATCCGAGCTCGAAGCGCTAGCAAGGGCGAAGACTCCCTTGCTAGCGCTTCGGGCTCGGACGAAACGCGAATTTATTTCCCCACCTTCAACATCACCGGTTTCGCCCCATGTTCGGTTTTCTTCTTCTCCTGCCGGGCCAGTACGATCAGCGGGTGTTCCATCGGTTTCACCCACGGCTCGGCGTAGAAGACGATCTCCCGTTGGGTGTCGCGTTCCGTGATGAGGATGCCGTTCAAGCCGATGTTCATGACTCGAACGCCGTGCGGCAGGCCACGGACCTCGATGGGGATACGGCCGGCGAAACCATTGCGGCGTTCGACGGTGACAAGCAACTTGGTTTCCTTCCCCGGTTGGATTGTGACTTCTTGAGCGTTGGTGGTCGTCACGATGTCGCCGGGAGGGATGAGTTTTAGTTTGATCCCTTCGATTTTGGCTAGCATGCCCTTTGAACGTCCAATGGCCTTCTCGGCCGGACTGGCATCCGGCCGAATTGGGATTTCGTAGCTTCCGGACGCGGAAAAGATGATCTTCGCTGATTTGGGATCGACGGCTTCCGGGCTCGCATGAAGCGGAAAAGTCGTAGTCGTTTGGCCTGGTTCGATGAACGTTCGAGGCGATTCGAAGCCCATGGGTAAGCCTTTGAGTTCGATCTCGATCGGTCCGTCGAAGCCATCAATTCGATTCGCGGTGACGTTGATCGAGGTTGAACCGCCCTTTTCGATCTCGATTTCCATCGGCTTGACATCCGCTGTGAAACTCGGATTCGGCGGTCGCACAGTAAGGCGATAAGCGAATAGCTCGCCTCCGTGGCCGCGGGTGTCGCGGATACGGACATGGTAGGTGCCATCGGCGGGCGGGTCGAAGAACAGGCGGGAGTCCTTACCGAACGTCGCGCCACCGTCGTCGTTGCGGTAGGCGAGATTGAAGACCGGCAAGCCGTTGGGTGGGAACGTCGAGCCGGGCGGGTGCATTTCCACTTTGTACATCGCCGAACCAAGGAAGTGATGGGTCGGCGTAGTGTCGAGGAATCCTTGCCGTTGTCCGCCGACTTGGTGGAACTGACAATCGTCGTCGGGCCCCTTCGGCAGTTGCTTGATCCGCATCAATTCGCCGCCGTTGAAGAGATAGTCGTCGATCGCCAGTTCGTTCCAATTCTCGAGGCGGATGGTTGGCCTCACTGAGTCGTTGGAATCGAGCGGCGAGCCGAGCCGGCGGGCATCGACCTCGATGATTAACCGTTCGCCTTTCTTCGCGGTGAAACGGATCAATTGCGAGAGATTCGATTTGTGCAGGACCCCCGTCGCGGTCCCGGGGACGGCGATGGCGGCCTCCTCGCGAATCACGGGAATTTCGGGGAATTCGCCAACGACGATCTTGGGATCGCCCAATTGTTTGTCGGTGGATTTGGGCAACGGCACCGGGATTTTCGTGCCCGGGAGTGCGTCGGCAGGTACTTTCATTTTTAAGTTCCGATTCGCGCCGAGATTCACTCCGAGCAGGGCGACTGTCTGTTCCTTGCCGCGTTCGATACTCAGCGGCGCAACCCCGGTGATTAGCGGGAAATCGCCTGCACTGATCCGGTAGGTGAACTCCTGCCCGCCGCGGAAATCCTTGTCGCGGATGCCGAGGGCGTAGCTCCCGGCCGTGGGGCACGCGTAACCGAGCAGGCCGTTGGCACTCTCGGCCACGACTTTGCCGTTCGCGTCCGTGATTTCCAGAATCGGATCGAACTTCGCGATGGCTTCCGTCGCCGTTACCTGCACCGCGATTTCCTGATTCTGTTTCGCCTCGAAGCGATAGTAATCGGCATCGCCCGCTCGGCTAATGGTGCCAACCAACGTGGCGGGCAAAGTTACCTTGAGGCCGATGCGCGACGAATCACGTGGGCCGGTTTCGTTTAATATCGGGTAGCGATCGACGGAAAATGCCAACGGCATCGCGGCACCGGCAGGAGATTTCAGCGTGAAGTTGACCACCATCGCTGACATATCGGTGGGGAGCGTGACATCGGCCACCAAACGTATCGAGGTTCTACCTACGCTGATGATTTTCACCAATACGGACGGGTTGTCGGCGGTGATCTGATCCACATCGCCGAGATTTTGCCCTTCGAAGGCAATGCGGATCGTTTTGCCGCGCAGCCCGGCGTTCGGCGTCAGTTTTTGCGCCAACGGCGGTTTCGGTTTCGCGGGGAGCGGCTCGAACAACGTCTTGCCGCCGTTCGCATCGATTAACTTAAGTTTGCCATCGAAGAAGCCGACCGCGATCTGTTTCTGATCGGGGCTGAGGGCCAGAGCGAGCATCGTCTCCGGCTGGGGCGGATATACGAAGATCTCCTTCATGGTGGCCGTGTTCCAACTCTTGAGGTTCTTCCCCTCGCTGATCGAGTAGAGTGTCTTGCCGTCTTTTGCGTAAACCAGGCGTGTCACCGGTTGTGTGTGCGCGAATACTGAGTGGACCAATTTGCCCCCCTCGGCATTTGCTTCCCAGATGCGGATACTCTTGTCGATCCCCGACGCGGCGAGGTGCTTGCCATCTGGGCTCCAGGCGACGGAATAAAGCCAATCGGTCGAATCGCTGAGCGTGTAGAGCCGCTTGCCCGAAGCGATTTCCCACACCTTCACGGCTCGATCGGCCGACGCCGAGGCGAGAAGCTTGCCGTTGTGATGGAAGGAAAGAGCGTAGATGGTGTCGCTATGATCCGACAGGATTCGCGGCTCGTCCTTCGCATTCGTTGACCAAAGCTTGATTGCGCGATCGTAGCCCGCCGAGGCGACGAGGCTGCCGTCGGGGCTGAAGGTTAAAGCGTAGATGATGTCCTTATGGGCGGTCGCGACGGTGCGGACCGGTTCCAAGGGAGAATTGGTCGAGTAAAAGCGAATCTGCCCCGACTTTCCGGGTTCGCCGCTGGCGACCACGAGGGTTTCCCCCTTCGGCGAGAACGCCAGGGCCGTCACCCGATTGTTCTGCCCTTCGATCTTGGTGATCACCTCACCCTTCACGGTGTCGATGAGCGTCACGGTCGCGTAAGTCCCCGCAGCGAGGATCTTGCCTTCGGGATGATACGCGACGGTCGTCACGGGTGGCGGTGGCGTCGCGGCCATAGTGAATAATGGGAACAAGCAGATTGCAAGTGAGGAGAGGAACTGTTTCATGAGATTATGTGAACGTAGAAAAATCGATCTCACCCGAGCCCGAAGCGCCAGCAAGGGAGAATACTTCCTTGCTGGCGCTTCGGGCTCGGATCACACGGGACTCCCGTCAACGGCGGTTGAAATCCGCCGCCACGAAATCGCCAAGTCAATTCGGCAGTATCCCAAAGTTAGTGGTTAAACAAAAACTCACGCGTCGAGAGCACCGCCCAGAAAAGGTCCTCAATCGCCTCGCGGCGAATGTCTGGCTTATCAGCAGGGACGTCCTTGAAGACGAGCATGCATTTCTTCATTTCATCGGCAGTCGGCGGGCGGCCGAGAGCGAGTAAAAACACTCGCTTGATTGCCTCGTCGTCGCGGATCCTGGCCGTTAGCCATTCGTTCACACGCGAGTTCTTGGCGCGGAGTTTGTCGTTGAGTACTTGGCCGTTGTTCATCATCAAGGCCTGGCCGACCGTGGCGTCTTGCTGGCGTTCGCAAGAGCAGGTGGCGATGCGGTCGGGACGGCCGAAGGCATCGAGAAACCGAGAGGCCACACGGGAATCGGGCAATTGCATGGCACGCGTGCCGAGCGGGTAATTGGTGGTCGCGGCCGTGCCCCCTTCGACGCCGGTGTAAACGAGATTGAAGACGGTCGGCGACGCCGTCACTTGCGACAGGCAATCGAGGATCACCTCGCCGGAAAGTCGGCGGATCAGGTAACGCGAATAGAAACGTGTATCCTGCTCGTTCCCAGGGACCTTGCTCGAGGAACGTTGATAGGCGGCCGAGTTCATGATGAGGCGGATCAGCCGTTTCACGTCGAACTTGTTCTCAACGAAATCTTTCGAGAGGGCGTCGAGCAATTCACGATTGCTCGCCGGGTTCGTCTCGCGGAGATCGTCCTCGGCTTCCACCAGCCCGCGACCCATGAAGTTGCGCCAGACGCGGTTGACGATCGCCGGAGCGAAGTAGGGATTAGTGGGAGACGTCAGCCAGTCGGCGAAATAGGCCCGGCGGTCGCGCGGATCTTCGAGGGCGAGAGCTTTGCCATCGAGCGGCGTCGGCGGCATCCCCACATTGCGGCGTGGATGGAGAACATCGCCGCTCGCTTGTTCGAAGACGATCACTTCTCCAGGACGTTCGCCATTCTTCAGGCCGACGCGCGAGAATAGATTCGCCATCGACCAGTACTGGTCCTGCGTCCATTTTTCGAGCGGGTGGTTGTGGCAGCGAGCGCAGGTGACGGACATTCCCATGAAAGTGACGGCCATCGATTCAGTAAGCTCGGCCGTGTCTTTGTGGAGGACGAAGAAGTTGCCGCCGCCTTGTTGCAGGGTGCTGCCATTGGCGAGGATGACGGCACGGGCGAACTGGTCCCACGGCTTATTGTCGCCCACTGCTTGCCGTACCGTCCGGTAGAACGACCACATGGCCGGTTGCGGGAGTTTTCGCGTCGAGACGAGCATCAGGTCGGACCATTTGTACGCCCAGTAATCGATGTACTCGGAGCGTTCCAGCAACGCGTCGATCAACGTGGCCCGTTTCTTCGGTGACTTGTCGGCGACGAACTTCTCGACTTCCTCGGGCGTCGGCAGAATCCCCGCGGCATCGAGAAAGGCCCGGCGGATAAACTCGTGATCGCCGCATTGACCCGACGGGGGCAGTCGCAATGCCTGGAGTTTCCGCAGCACGGCGTCGTCAATGAAGTTGTGCCGGGGCGACTTTGCGTACACGTCGTCGGCCACCTGGTTTGGAAACGGTGCGGCCACGGTCATCGTCGAGACGACGGTGCCGAAGCCGACGGTGATCGACGCCTCGCCGTTGCCGGCGATGGTGATACGGCCATCTTCGGTGACTTTGGCGACATCCTCGTCGCTACAACCGAAACGGCTCCAACGCGTCACGTCCTCGACCCGGCCATCGGCATAGAAAGCACGGACGAGTACCGACATTTCGCTCTTCGGCTTGAGTACCGCCGACGTGGGAAGCACTTCGATACGGTCGAGGCGTGCGTCAGCATTCGAAGGCGGGTTCGCGCCCGCTTTAATCCAGTCGAGAATCAGCGTGTAATCGTTGTCATCCTCAATGAGCCGACGCCCGCCGCCGTGGGGAAGGATGCGAGCGGCCTTCTGAAGTAGCAGGCTCTTCTCAGGAATGGAACGATCGACCCGCCGGGCCGAGGCCTGCCGCGTGAGCACAAAATGGTCACTTTCAGGATCGTAGCCGCGCAAGGAGAGCTTCAGGCCGCCTTTGCCTGCCAGCGCCCCGTGACAGGCTCCCGAGTTGCAACCGACCCGCGTAAGAATCGGAATGATGTCGTTCTTAAACGAGGGCGGATCGGGCATGTCGGCCTTGACCACGCGCACCTTCGCGGTGGCCAGTCTGCCATCGGCCAATTTCGCGGTGATCGTTGCCTCGCC
>JAIOQJ010000166.1 GCA_021413475.1 Planctomycetota bacterium
ACCACTGGGGCTTCAGTGTCTTCATGGCCGGCGGCGGCGTCCGCGGTGGCATGGCCCACGGTTCCACTGACGAGTTTGGCTTCCGCGCCGTCGGCGATCGAGTCCACATCCACGACCTGCACGCGACGATTCTACACCTGATGGGCATGGACCACGAACGGCTGACGTATCGGTATGCGGGGCGCGATTATCGCCTGACGGATGTGCATGGGAAAGTGGTGAGGGAGATTTTGGTGTGAGAGAGAACGCATGAAGTGCATAAGTCCCTTTCCCGGCATGAATCCATACCTCGAAGCGCACTGGGGTGACGTTCGTCATTGCCTAGTTCAGTACAGCTGCAACGCAATTCAGGCAGCCCTTCCGGATGATTTGATCGCCCGAATTGATGAGAGAGTGTATTTTGAATTCGACGATGTGTGCGTTCCAAGAGTTGTGCCCGACTCACCCACCGCGATCAGGCAATCCACTAGCACCGATACAGCAATCAACGAAGAAGAGTCTTTCGCAGAGCCATTGATTTTCGTCGTCGAGCCCGTCGAATTGACGGAAGGATTCATCGAAATTCGCGAAGTTGACGGTGGTCGGGTAGTGACCGTCCTCGAATTTCTGAGCATCGACAACAAGGCGGGAGGCGAAGGTACGCGGCAATATTACGCGAAGCAAAGCCAGAACTTGCAATCCCCCACGAACCTGGTGGAAATCGACTTGGTGCGGGCCGGGCAACGGGTGCTATCCATTCCAACATCGATGATTCCCAAGGAATGGGAGAACGATTACCTCGCCTGCATTCGCCGAAGCTGGCGAGGCAGCCACCGCGAGTTGTACGCCTTCCCACTTCGCAAACGCTTGCCTGTTCTGTCGATTCCTTTGCGTTCCCATGAACCCCCGGTGCGTCTCGACTTGCAAGCGATCCTGGAGCAGTGCTATCAGATGGGGCGGTACGACCGTCTCAACTATCGGGAAGATGCTAAGCCGGCCCGCGCGGAAGCCGATCGGGCGTGGGCGGATGAGCTTTTGAAGGTGGCAGGGAAACGGTGAGCGTAGGTCCGTGTACGCCAGATAATCCAAGTCCAGCGTTTCGTTTCTTAACCGCCTTCCGCAAATTGCGCGATCAAAAGAGTTGGACGATCGGAGCATTTGTTGCAAATCACCCGCGAAATGTTTGACGATCAGCGCACGCCTCGATTCGGCACGGCCAATCCCGAGCGCTTGTGCCTTCCGTTCTGGGAGTGGATGGTCCGCGGCGGCGAGAACCCGTTTAAGGAAGGCCGGGAGCCCGATGACGCTCACTATCTGACCCTGCGCGAGGCTTATGTCCATGAGTGGCCCTACCACCCTTGGCGAGCCCGCGAAATATTCGGTATCAAAACCTACGACGGGAACAGCCCGATCTGGACGTTTGACCGCTTCGGCTCCTCCCGTACCGTGTTGTCAGACGGTCGAGCGATCTGCGTCGGCGGTGAACATGAGGATTTTTACCAACCGGACTTCTACATCTATAACGACGTCGTCGTGCTCGGCGACGGCGGCTCGGTCGAGGTCTATGGCTATCCACGGGCGACGTTTCCGCCGACCGACTTTCACACCGCTTCCCTTTTCGGCGACTACCTCTTCATCGTCGGCTGCCTGGGCTACAAAGAGAGCCGCCGCCCCGGCCTCACGCCAGTCTACGCTTTGAACCTAATCACTTACGAGATCACCGAGGTTCCCACCTCAGGTGAGTCACCAGGCTGGCTATACGAGCATGAGGCCGAGGTCCAACTTGGAGGAACGATTGCCGTTACGGGCGGCTATTTTTTTGAAATCCACGATGGCGAACAGGTTCGGCTCAGAAACCTGGAGGACTATTCGCTCGACACCCGCACTCGTGTTTGGCAGCGGCTGACCGAGCGGAACTGGCCGCAGTTCCTCATTAGATGTGACGCTCGGGCCGCGCATCAGGCCGGCGGAAAGCTTGAGCCGGTGGATCTTTTTTGCGACGGCTTACTCGACGCCGAGTTCGTTGGCAGTTGTGAGGGTAAGTCAAGGCAGGGCGTATTCCGCGTGCCAGAGGGCGTCATGCTTGTCGAAGTTGACATGTTCAGCATTGAGATCGACGTGATGAGCCACTCTGCGAAGGCTGTTGACACCGTGCCCGAGGCGATAAGGGCCAAAGCGGAAAAATTGCTGTGCCACCCGTGTGTTTTGAAGCGGGTGAGGTGATGCGGTGAACGAGAAAGAAAATTTAGGAGATCAAAGGTGTCAGGCCCGGGTCAGGAACGTGTCTGAAACCCTCAATCGGCGATGGTTGATTGTTCGGCCACCCGTAGATCACCAAACGAGGCACCCCCGTGAGCGAACCAAAATGCCCAAATTGCGCTGCCGCCCTTGAACCCAACGAAGTCGCCCTGGGTTGGTGTGCGTCATGCGGGAAAGAAATCCCGGCCGCCGTCCGCGGTCCGCTCACAGGGAGGCCCATCGAAGCCCCCACGCCAGATCCTCGATCGAACGTGGAGATGTCGCCGCGTGATTCGGCGGTTTGTCTGCTCTGTCAAGAGAGCACGACGGCCGAGATTTGTTATCTGCGTCTCATTCGGATCGAACTGGAATTTCAGAGAAAGATCACGCGTTGGACGGATATCCGTGCTCGGTGCTGTGAGGACTGCCGCCGCAAGGTCGAGTTCGCGAATCGCACGGAGGGCATCCGGGTCGTACTGAGAATCTTGTTATTGGCCGGAATGTTCGCAGGCTACGTAATCTTGATTCCGCCGCTGTTGGCTGCCGGTGTCCCCGGTGCGGTGGTCGGCTTTGGGGCGTTCGTTCCAATCTTGTTCATCCCATTTCTCTGGCGTCTCACGGCATCCCATCGCTGGCGAAGCATGATGTCGCCACGAACCATCGAACGTTTCAAGGCGATGGGAATCAACTGGGATGCGAATCACATGAGCGGCATATCGATCACCCGCGAATCGGTCCCTGGTGGTTCGTACGTGGAGATGACGGAGCGGTAGTTCGGGAAATCTAATGGCTGTTGGAGGCACGTGCAATGGCAAAGAAGGCGATATCCAAGAAGGCGACGAAACCCACAGTAGCCAAGGCCAAACCAACACCCGCTCCTCCCAAGGGTTCGACCTGGACTCTGGAAGAAACCCTCAGACAATTAGAGTCGTTGGGCAACGCGGGGGTGCGTGCTCAAAACTCTAAGAGCGGGCCGTTGGGAAATGGTGCCGGGGACAATCAGTTCGGCGTCTCGCGCGGAGACGTTCGGGCTCTGGCAAAGAACATCAAGACCAATCACGAATTGGCTTTGGCTCTCTGGAAAACCGTCAACATTGACGCCCAGTTCTTGGCGGCGCTCCTGATCAAAGTCGATCTCCTGTCGGCCGTCGAGATGGAGCGACTGGTGAAGTCGACCACCTGGATATGGGTGGCCGACTGGCTCTACTCCTATGTCCTGAAGGAGCACGCCGACAAAGAGACCCTTCGCCAAAAATGGATGAAATCGGATGATCTTTGGACGGCCCGCGCCGGCTGGCAACTGACGGCCGGGCGTGTCTCGAAGAGTCCCGAAGGGCTTGACCTCGAAGCATTGCTCGATCGCATCGAAAAGGAGATGAGTACTGCCGTACCCGAAGTGCGATGGACGATGAACATGTGCCTCGCGGAAATCGGCATCCACTTCCCTAAACACCGAAAGCGGGCGCTCGCGATCGGTGAAAATCTGGGAGTGTATCGCGACTATCCTTGTTCCAAAGGATGCACCTCGCCATTCGTTCCCATCTGGATCAACGAAATGGTGCGGCGGCAAGGTTGAACGATTGCCGCGGATCGCGGGTTAACACAGTGACGAACTTGACTGGTTCGGCAATAGGGTAGAAAGCCGTGAATTGCGTTGCGGAAGCTCCTTTCGGTGTTGACGGGGATTGGTTCGCCGAATGGAATGACCATCGTGGGTCGCGGTGTGGAGAGTGTGCGCCGCGTGGGGAAAAGCCGGCCAACTGGTGCGTCGTCGAGCTTCCGAGTCGGCCCAAGTCAGAGAAAAATGTCCAGAAATCGCTTGCAAGCCGAGCCCGCCGAACGCTAGATTGCATGTTCGAAAGCCCTCTTCGCGGTCTAAACCCCATCGTGGGTAAAGCGGAGCGGTTTAACTCAATACATGGCGATGCCACGGGTTTCGCCAGCACTATCGCTGACGATACGTTAGTCGTTCGTGGTGGAGCATGCGGAATCGTCTTTGTAAGGTTTTACAGTAATCGACCGACTTGCGAGTGAGAAGAACGGACGGGAAGATGAGCGCTTGGTGGCAGGAAGTCGGAGATACTTTGCGGGAAGAATTTTCCGATCTCCCTGACGCGGGGCGGGTAACTCGCATCATTTTACGCCTGTCGATCGCGGCAATTCTAGGCGGCACCCTCGGATTTGAACGCGAGCAAAAGGGCAAGTCGGCAGGCATGCGGACCCACATGTTAGTCGCCCTCGGGGCGGCGCTCTTCGTCCTGATTCCTCAACAGGCCGGGGTTTCGGATGCCGACCTCACGCGCGTGTTGCAGGGTTTGGTCGCGGGTGTGGGGTTCCTCGGGGCCGGCACCATTATCAAGGGTGGTGGAGAGGAAGATGTCAAAGGAATGACCACGGCGGCCGGCATCTGGCTCACGGCGGCAATCGGCGTCGCCGCGGGCATGGGCCGCGAGGCGACGGCCGTCCTGAGTACCCTAATGGCGCTGGTGATCTTGGCCATGCTCCCCCGAGTCACGCGCCTGTTCGAGAGCCGCCAGCGCTAATTCTAGCGATTCGTTTCTCAGGTCGCGAGTCGGTCGCCTCGTAAAACGGGGTCGGGAGTGAATGGCATTCGGATAAGGACAGATCGCCTCGGAATCGTCATGCTGGGTAGAATAGGCAGCTACGCAGATTTCGTATTTTGCCAATGCTCTACTTGTTCGTCCTTATCCGAATGCCATTCGGGTCGGGAGTCTTTTAATGATGCCCGAACCCTTCGGCGTTTCTTGTGTCCCCGTTCACTCAAGAAACCCGTTGCCCGGATGTCGCTTCGGCGGGAAGAAACTCGAGGTTCCCGGTGGCGACATCGTACATGGCTCCAACGACGGCAATCCGGCCTGCTTGAACAAGGCCTGCTAAAGTTGGGCTTTCGTCGAGGATTGAGCCGACCACCCGGGCGACGTTTCGCCGCGACACCTCATCGACGATGGCAGTTTTCTCCTCAACCGTCTTGTGTTCCAAGTTAGAGCAGGTGGTTGCATCAATCGATTTGCGTAGGTCATCGACGATGATCTCCAGGTTCGTCGCTCCACTTGCCGCGGACGGGTTGACGGTTCCACAGATGGCATCGACGGCCGCGCGCACCGCCCCGCATCGCGTATGGCCCATCACAACAACGAGTTTGGCGCCGGCGACGGCGCACCCGTATTCCACACTCCCGATTACCTTGCGGCTAGTCACGGTCCCGGCGATCCGGACGCTGAAAATGTCGCCAACGCCAACATCAAAGATGAGCTCGGTCGGAGTGCGTGCGTCCACGCAGCTGAGGACGACAGCCAATGGGTGTTCGCCGTCAGCGGTGGCGGTAACTTGCCGGCCAAAATCACGGGTAAGATGGTGGCCTGTCCGGAATCGTTCGTAACCGCTCTTCAGGATGTCGAGCACTTGGGCGGGGGTGACGGCGTTCTGAAGGTCGCGGGTGGAATAATCGACGTACTGAATTTGGTCTTGTAACTGGTATCTCGTCCGGAAGCCGAGCATGCTGACTTCAATTCCCCGGGCCGGGCCCGTTTCGGCTTTGAAATCTCGGATCAAACCAAGGATGTCCGGATCGATGTAGTCAGTGTGTGTGGCGTCAAGCAGGAGGTGTCCCCCCGCGGGCACTTCGTCCAGGATCCGGAGCAGGGCGGCCCGGTTCAGGAAACTCACCTGGTTCGACAGTTCGATCTTCACCACCTCACCCCCCAAGTGCTTTTCGACAATTGTGCGAATTGGCCGGCGAAGATTGCTCCACAGGATGAAACTCAGGCTCACCCCGAGGCCGATGATCACCCCGATAAGCAAATCCGTCAGCACAATGGCCGCGACTGTGATGGCAAACGGAGCGAACTGATATTTGCCCCCAGTCCACATTTGCCGCACGAGGGCGGGACTGGCCAGCTTCACTCCCGTGACGACGAGAATAGCCGCCAAACAGGAGAGAGGAATTAGATTCAGATGTTCTGCGAGGAATACGACGCAAACCAGCAGCAAGATGCCGTGGAAAACGGCAGCGAATTTGGTTCGCCCGCCGGCGTTGATATTGACCGAGCTCCGTACGATGACGGACGTGATGGGCAGACCGCCGGCCATGCCGGAAACGACATTGCCTACACCTTGCGCCCACAATTCTCTGCTTGGCGGCGAGGTTCGCTGTTGAGGATCGATCTTGTCCACCGCCTGGAGATTTAGCAGCGTCTCCAAGGATGCCACGGCTGCGATCGTCACGCCCGCAAAATAAACTTTTGGATTTCGCAATTGCGAGAAATCGGGGAGTTGGAGGAAACCGAGGAAATCCTTCATCGTGTTCGCAACGGGTACCTGAACCAGGTGGCTCGTTCCGATTGCCCAGTCGCCACCCACTCGTCGGAAGAAAAGGCTCAAACCGATGCCAATCAGGACGACGAGCAACGGCGATGGAACGGGTGATTTTTTCAGCACCTTGATCCGGTCCCAGACAACAAGAAAGAGGACGGAGAGGACCCCAATGACCGCGGCCCCCGGGTGCAAATCGTTTACGATTTCCAAGAGTTCGGAAAACGTGTTCTGATTGTCCTTTTGCTGGAATTCGAATTCGCCATCCGGATCTGGGTCGTGGCCGAACACGTGGGGGATCTGCTTGAGGATAAGGATGACTCCGATAGCCGCCAGCAACCCTTTGATGACGCTGGAAGGGAAGAATGCAGCCAGGAAACCGGCCCGCGCGACGCCCATCACAATTTGGATGATGCCGGCGATGACGACCGCGAGCAGGAATGCCGGAAACGAACCAAGGAGGACGATCTGAGCGGCAACCACTGCCGTCAACCCCGCGGCTGGACCGCTGACACTCGAATGAGATCCGCTCAGCAGCCCGACGAGAATTCCGCCGACGATACCGGCCACGAGACCGGAGAAAAGCGGTGCATTGGACGCTAGCGCCACTCCCAGGCACAAGGGCAGGGCGACGAGAAACACCACCAGGCCGGCCGTCAGGTCACGGGGTAACGTCGCCGAGGTCGGAGTTGACGGTGTCATCATGATTCCTTTCGTAATGGTACGACAAGCATCGGCTCATCTCGCTTGCCAAAAAGGTACGGCCGACAGCCGTGGTCCTTGGAATGGTGAACGTCGGGCTCATCGAAGGACGAGTTCCCGATTGCTCGAGTTTTTGTTGTGAGGAGTGAAGGTCGTAATGGGACCTTGGGCCGCAAGCGAAGGGGCCTCGTGCTCGATAGCACGCCCGAAAGACGCGCGTAAATCCAAATGCCCCTGGGGAGGGTGTTTGGCAAGTAGGGTACTCATCAGTCATCACCCGGAGGGAACGGGTTCATGGCGAGAGAGTGTAAATGTATCGACCACTCCGGAACCGAACAGATGTGCGCAAGCCGGGAGAGCTGCGAATGCTACGGGACTTTTCCCCAGAAAGAGCTATCAAACACGACATCCATCAGGAGGGAGATCGCCATGTTGTTAACTTTCACGCCGAACGCCGACTGGGCTCGACGTCCCGCGGGATATACGTGGTCGGAAGTCGCGGGAGTCGCGACCGATTCGCGCGACCGCGTATACGTCTTCAATCGCGGCGATCATCCCGTGATGATCTTCGATCGCGACGGCACCTTTCTTTCGTCCTGGGGCGAAGGGGTCTTCACGCGGGCACACGGCATCACCATCGGGCCGGATGATGCCGTCTACTGCACGGACGATCTGGGCCATACCGTGCGGAAGTTTACTCCGGACGGCCGACTGCTGATGACGCTGGGTGTGAGCGGTCAGCCGTCCGACACCGGAGCCACGAGCATCGATTACCGGACGATTCGACACGCCGGTTTGCCGTTCAACTACCCGACCAATGTTGCCCTCTCAGGAGATGGCGATCTCTACATCGCCGACGGCTATGGCAACGCCCGCGTTCACAAGTTCTCAGCCGCGGGGAAATTGCTGTTCTCGTGGGGCGAACCAGGCGATGGGCCGGGACAGTTTCACGTGCCGCATGGTATCGCGATCGATCGGCACGGCACGGTGTTTGTTGCCGATCGCGAGAATAGCCGAGTGCAGCTTTTCTCGCCGGCGGGGAAGTTCCTCGACCACTGGACCGACATCGCACGTCCGTGCCAGGTGGCGTTCGACGCGGCGGGCAACTTGGTCGTCGCTGAACTCGGCTACCATGCAGGAATGTGGCCAGGCACTTCGGCACCCTCGCCGAATGCGACCGGCGGGCGCATCAGCATCTTTAGCGCCAACGGCAAATTACTCGCCCGCTGGGGCGGCGGCCAAAATCCGACGGCCCCCGGCGACTTCTTTGCTCCCCACGATGTTTGCATCGACTCCCACGGCGATCTTTATGTTGCCGAGGTGGTCTGGTCCGCTGGTGGTAATCGGGGCCTCGTCGCCGCCGATTGCCATGCGTTGCAGAAATTTGTCCTCCAGGCGAGCGCATCATGAAGGCATGGCGATTCTACGGCTTCGGCGACATGCGCCTAGACGAACTGCCCGTACCGGTAGTATCGGCAGGGTACGTCGTTGTAAAGCCTCTGTGCGTTCAGCCCAGCGTCACCGAAGCGCAACTCGCATTCGGCATTCGCACCCTGGCCTACGATCGCGTCAAGCATCGGCTCGACACCACGGCACCACTCCAGTTGTTCGGCCACGAGTTTTGCGCCCGCATCGTCGAAGTCGGCCCCGGTGTGACCCGCTTTCGCGTCGGTGAACGCGTCGCGGCCCGCGCCAAGCTTCCGTGTGAGAAATGCTCCCTCTGTCGATCGGAGCGCAGTAATCTGTGCCGTAAGGGACCGGTGATCGGCTTCGATTTACCCGGTTGTTTCAGCGAATTGGCGCTCCTGCCCGAAATCGCGCTGGTGCATGTGGATGACGCGATTTCGGACAGCGAGGCCGCGTGCCTGCAATCGCTGAGCGACAGCGTCGCGGCGGTCGAGACGGCTGACTTGAAGTTGGGCAACAGCGTGGTGATCTTTGGCCAGGGAAGCATGGGGTTGGAGTGCCTGCAAATCGCCCGGCTATCCGGAGCGGGGCTGGTTGTCACGGTCGATGTGCGGGAGGAGTCGTGCCGTATATCGAAGGTGCTCGGCGCCGATCATGCAATTGACGCCAGCCGCTGCGACCCCGTCACGGCCATCCGCGAACTCACGGACGGTAATGGAGCGGATGTCGTTTTCGAGTGTGCCGGAGGCAGCCCGAAACAAGGTCTGGCGGGTTCGGCAACTTTGAGCCAAGCGATCGACGCTGTCCGTTCAGGCGGTAAGATCATCGGCGTGTCGTGGTTTGGCAGTCCATTCCCGGTGGATATCGACTTGCTTCGCGAGCGCAGCTTGCGTTACCTCTTTCCCGACATTAGCACGCAGGCCCACCTGGAGCACACCGTCCGACTCGTCGCCTCCGGACGCGTTCGACTGAAGCCGACCATCACACATATACTGCAAGGCCTGGCGACGGTCCCGCAGGCGTTCGAGATCACCGCGAAGAAAGGCCAATACAAGGCGATCAATCCCGCCCAAGTCATGTTCGAAGCGTCCGGGTCTTCGGTGAGTTTGTGATTGACCTGTTCTCCGGGTTCGGAATCCCAGCAAGCATCCAACACGGCAAAGTGAGTAGAACAGGTGATTTCTCACCGTCAGGATTGATGCACAAACTCCGTGCCATTGATAAACGTTCGCTGCGCGACCAGATCGCGGGATAGGATCACGATGTCAGCAAGTTTGCCTGGTGCGAGGCTGCCGCGGTCGTGAGCGAAGCCCGTCCGTTCCGCGGGCGTCAGCGTTGCCATGCGGATCACGTGTGCGAGACCGGCGTCAGTGTCGCGCATCATCACGCGCACCATGTGGTCGAGCGGGAAAATGGAACTGGCGAGCGTCGCTGTGCCGGGTAGCACGCCGACGGCACCATTGTTTTCGAACGGCTCGCCGGTCTGATGATGGCCGATGCGATAGATTCCCGGCGGCGTGTCGAGGGCCCGGCTGCAATCGCTCACCAGGCACAGGCGTTCCACTCCTTTCATTCGATAGGCAAATTGCAACATCTCCGGTGCGTGATGGAAACCATCCGCGATCAACTCGGTGCTCATCTCCGGGTGGTAGAGAACGAATTCAGCCATGCTGCCGCGTTGCGGCGTGCCTAAACGCCTGCGAATCGAATCGACGCTGCTCATCGCATTCCAGAAATGATCGACGTGCCGCATTCCCGCTGCGTAAACGGCGGCCATTTCGGGCCACGAGGCGTTGGAGTGACCGCAAGTCACCAGACACCCCGCAGCCTTGGCGGCCCGGCAAAATTCGACCGCCCCGGGAAGCTCGGCGGCACAGGTTGCCGACTTGATCAGCCCACGTGCTAGGGCAGGGATATACTCGGCCGGATCGGGGTTGCGCTCGTAGCCCTTCGGATGCGCGCCGACCTTTTCCGTGGCGAAATAGGGTCCGTACCAGTGGACACCGCCGATCCGCGCGCCGTCCTCGTGAGTCCATGAGCAGGCCACGAGTTCCACCGCGTCGAGCATTGCGGTAAGTTGTTCCGCCGTTCCGGTGGTCGTGGTCGGGAAGATCGTGGTCGTGCCGTGGCGGGCATGCGCTCGGTTGGCGACGCGAACCGCCGCGGGCCGGCCATCCATGTAATCGCTACCCGCGCCGCCGTGCGTGTGGATATCAATGAAACCGGGAGAGATAAAGCCGTCCGCCGCGTCGATGACTCGCGCCCCGATGGGCAGCTTTACTTCGCTCGCAGGTCCAACGGCCACGATCCGTTCATTTTCGACGACGACTGCGCCTTGCGGCAACAGGTCATCTGGTCGAACCACCGTGCCACGAAATACGATGCTTGGCATGGGAGCCTTGTCTCGTCGAGGAATTCGGAATCGCAACCTGGCGAATCGGAGCGATGGCGATTTACTTCACGTTCCTTTTTGCACGGATTGGGTTGAACTCATCGTCGGGGTTCCACGTCGGCAATTTCTCCGCGTTGGCAACTTCACGCGCAACCTCGAGCGCGAAGCCACAGATGGTAACGAACCCCGAGAAATCCCAGTTGGATTGAATCTCGTCTTGCGGCGAGTGGTACGCCTTGTCGTTGAACTCTTTCGATGCCTTCATCGCAAAGTCGGCGGGCTTGCCCTTGATCTTCATGCCGCCGCCGATGGAGAACGCGGGGACGCCGGCGCGAGCCATCGAGAAATGATCCGAGCGATAAAAGACGCCTAGGTGGGCCCGCGCGTCGGGTTCAATTTCGAGCTTGTTCTTCGCGGCCGCCGCTTTGACCGTCGGCCAGGCGGTGGTCCGTTCCGCTCCCGTGACGACGATCGACTCAGGAACGCCCAGCGGGAGAATCATGTCGAAATTGAGATTCAGAGCGGTCCTACCGATCGGAATGATCGGGTTCTGCGTGTAATACTTGGACCCCAGTAGTCCTTTTTCCTCCGCGGTCACGGCGAGGAAGATGGCCGATCGCTTTGGCTTTGGCGTCTGAGCTGACCACGCGCGGGCGAGTTCGAGAATGATGGCACAGCCCGTGGCATTATCCGCCGCACCGTTGTAAATGGCGTCGCCGAGGACGGCCCGACCGACGCCAAGGTGATCCCAGTGGGCGGTGAAGATGACCGCTTCTGACTTCAAGCTCGGGTCGCTCCCCTCCGCGATGCCAACGACATTGTTGCTTCGGATCCTTTCAATTCGGGTCGGAATGTTTCCCTTCAAATTGACGCCCAGTGAGAATGCCTTGAAACCTTTCGTGTCGGCCGCCTTGAGTGCCTCGTCCACTGTCTTACCCGCGAGTCCGAGGAGTTTCTCGCCCGCCTTTCGTGAGAGCCAGCCAGCGAAGGCGAGTGCGGGTTTCTCAGGGTTTCGCTTGAGTTGAGCACCGTCGAGTGGGCGCACGACGGAGTATGGGTACCCAGCGGTTTCGTTGGTATGGATGATGAAGCATGACTTGGCTCCGCGGCGGGCGGCTTCCTCGAATTTGAACGTCCAGCGGCCGTAATACGTGAGTGCATTGGCACCGAAAAACTTCGGGTCGTCCGAGGGCGGTTCGTTCGTGAAGAGGACGACGATCTTCCCTTTTACGTCCACGCCCTTGTAGTCGTCCCAATCAAATTCGGGGGCGGTGATACCGTGGCCGACGAAGATGGCCTCGGCTCCGAATTCTTCGAGTTCGGTTTGCGTGTGGCTCGTGCCAGAAAACTCCTCTTCGCAAGCGATATCGAGCGTCTCTTTTCCCTTGATCGCCCGCAACGTCGATTTCGGACTCGTAAACACACGGACAAGCGGCACCGGTTGAAGGTAGGTGCCGCGCTCGCCCAACGGCTTCAGGCCGGCCTTCTTGAATTCGCCCTCCAAGTAATCGGTGGTGAGTTCCTCGCCGCGCGTGCCAGGGCCGCGCCCTTCGAGGCGGTCGCTGGCGAGATACGTCACGTCGGCCTTGATCCGTTCGGCGGAGATCACAGGCGGCGTATCGGCCGCTTGCGATTGAGACACGAGGGTAAAGAGTGAGATGGCGAGCAAAAGTAAGATTCGGTAAGTCACGAAGCAATCCTCAGACAAGCGCGGTTCGAAACGACTGTTTCTTCCATTATGCGAAAACAAGCGTCGGCGGCGTCAGCCAATTAATTACGCAAAAGGATGGCGTGCTCGAATCGGGGACGATCTCGAAAAGCGTCTCGCGAAGGGCCGTGAAAATGGGGCCGAGGCTGCGACGCCCTCGCGGCCGGATAAAGACCGCAGTCACGCGCGGTCTGCGCGACGATCTCCTCGGCCCGCAAGGCGATCGTCCCAAGGGCGGAATCGGCCATCAACATGACCAGCTTGCCGCCTGGTGCCAACACGGTCTTGGCGGCGCGGAAAAAACGAGCGAGTTCGTGGGACCAGGTGTCAGCGGCTTTTCGCGGATCGACGCGCTCGTACGTCGATCGGGAACCGAGCTCGCCACTCTTCAACGATGATGCGTCGAGACCCAACCAACGGAGACGCAACATGTGGTGGGCGACATAGTCGTAGGTCGCCGCATAGGGTGGCGACGTGACGATCGCGTCCATCTTCACCGACGGCAACGTCTTCAATTTCGTCGCGTCATCTTGGTCAACGAAGACCGGTTGCGGATTCGTAACGAGCTTTCCCAATGCCATCAAGCGCTGGACCAAATCTTCCGCTTTTCGAACGAACATCTTCGAAGGGAAGCCGGGCATCGTCTTTCGTGCAACCATTTCCCCGGACGTGTCGCTGCTCTTTTTTGAAAACTTGACAAGTAGCGATGAAAGCACGAGTGCTAGATCGAGCCAAAGAGCATTATCCGTGATCTCCGAGATTTTGGTGCGGAGTGAGTCGAGTTCTAGAAGAACGTGCGGTTCGAACAGTTGTACGTCCTCGGCAGAGTAGCGCCGGCTAGCCCCGGCCCGGGCTTTACGGCGTTCGTTGGCGTAGTTCGCACAGACCGTGGCGGTGGCGATCAAAGTCTGGAGTTCCTCGGTGGATCGCAGCCGCGTCTTGCACTTCGTCAGCATTACCGCCAGCGGATTGAGATCGACGCCGAAGGGCCTGACCTCAGCGACCAAGGCTTCGATCAGCACCGTGCCGGAACCACAAAAGGGATCGAGCACGGTCCCGCCGTCGGGAACGAAGGAACGAACCAGCCGAGCGGCCGTATCCGGGTGCATGCGAGCGGGGTAGGTGTGGAATCCATGGACATGCGATCGCGCGGCATCTTCATCATCGAGGGAGGAACGAACGGCGAGAGCCTCCGCCAGCTTCGCCGTATCCTCGGCATCGCCTTCGGTTTCAATGGCACCGCCGAGGTTAGTTAACGATCTTCGGTTGCGGAATGGTGGATTCATGAAATCTTGAAGAACACTCTAATGAAAATGTTTCGGTGGCTTTCGATCCTTGCCCGAGGCTTGGATCATTCGTTTACGAAAAAAGTCGTCAACGTTCAGCGGTGACGGTAATTGTCACCGGCCGTGAAATTGCCGTGGCTCCCTGGTCATCGGTCGCCTTCGCGGTGAACGTATAGGTTCCGGGGCTCAAGTTCTGCCAGAAGCTGTATGGCGACGCGAAAGAACTACCCAGGCTCTTTGTTCCGAGAAAGTATTCGACCTTTGTAATCGTGCCGTCGTCCTTGCAAGTTGCCTGAAGATTGAATCTCGCGGTGCCAGCCTTGTAAGTCGCTCCCTGTTTGGGAACGTCGATAGCAATGGTAGGCGGCACATTTTTGCCACTCACGGTGAAGTCCACTGGCGCGGAGATTGTACTCCCTCCGAAGAAGTCGTACGCTTTGGCGGTAATCGTGTATTTGCCGTCTGGCACGTCCTTCCAAACATAGCGATACGACGCAACCGCTCTCTGGCCATTCTTCCGGTAGGCCACTCCCGACGGATCGGCCACGAAATCAAACACGGAGTCTCGATCTTCACCCAGGAGTGTTTTCCCAAGGTAGAACTCCACCTTGCTGATCAATCCGTCCGGGTCGGCGGCCGTGGATTCCAGGACGACGGTGTGGGCCGGTTGTGTAAAGTTCTGCCGTGGCGCGGGGGAGACGATATTCACGATCGCATCGCGATTCGCGGACCATCGCCACTGAATCGTCGATTCCCGATCGAGATAGATTCGAACGCTCGTACCGGTGCCGACGGCGGGGACGCTGCCCGTACCCGTCCAAGTACACACACTGGTGCCGCCAGGATTCGTGTTGGACGGCACTTCCAATGTCTGGTAGGTGCCCGAAGAAAACTTAGCCATGGTTGGAGCAAACTGTTGGGAGCCGCCAACGCTCGACATGGTGATTTGATGCTGAGCCAAGGGATGCCGCACCGAGATTCCTTGGCTCAAGTTGTTGTAGGAGCCGCTGTTGACGGTCTCCAGTTTGATTGCCCGCACCAGATAGACCGAAGGCCCTTTCGGGGGGTTCGCATCCGTGAATGTAAGTCCGGTGACGAAGTTCGACGTGCCGGCTTTGTCCCCCGTGAGTCGGATCATTGGTGCTTTTGCACCAGTTTGACGATAAACGTGATAGCCCGCAACCATATCCGGCGACGCCTCCCAGGACAGGACGACTCCCCGGCCGCCATCGTCCTTGGCTACCACATTGCGGGGCGGCGCAACCATGAACATTCTTAGGGTTGGATCGCCCATGAGCGCTGTCTGTATCCCGTTGTTCCAGGGGGACGCGACAACCTCCCGCGATTGACTCCGACGCACACTGAAGCCGATCGGTCGGCCGAGCCCCATCTCATGCAATGTCCAGTATTTCTTTCCCCACAAGCTTGCCAATCCGTTCGGCTGAGAGGCCAAGGGCGCGCGGAGCAGGTTGTCTTGATCGTCCCATACCCCGAAGAAACTCCCGTAGAGAATGTGGAAGACGCTTTGCACCTGGTTGTTGGCGAAGTCGGTTGTCGTGCCGATCGAGATGCAGGATGTGGGTTGGCCACCGCCGGCCCCATAAGCCCACAGGTAGGAATCATCTCGAAGCGATGGAAACCATGCCAGCGACCCTTTGTGGGCGATCTTGTCGAATCCCAGCATCGGCGTGAAATTCCGAAAACCGTCTTCTCCAAAGCCGAATCCGTCAATGTTCAAAGCACGCCGCTGGGGGTCAAAGACCCGATGCCGATACCGGTGATTTTTGTCCAAGTACCGGCGGAGTAATTCTGTTTCCGAGACGCCAAAAACCGGCATGTTGGCGAGATCCACTCGTCCCACAGCGAGTTCGACTTTGCCATCGCCGGGGATGGTGCTCGGATCAAACTTGCCGTCGCCCGGCACATTCGCGTGTTTCGCGATTCGAGGCACACTCTTGTTTAGCTGAGTCGTGTCGATAAGGTCTGTCCAAAGATCGTCGTCCATGTCGCCGTAGAACACATCGGCCGGCCATGCTCCCCGGTGATCTTCCCGGTGGCCGTCGGGCGCGATATTTCCCGAATAGGGAACCGGGAAATGACCAAATAGGAACACCGTGTTGACGCGCGAAGGATCGGCAACGTAGTCGGCCTTGATGATGGCTTTGACCTGCCGGACGGTCTTGGAACTGGGAACGTCATGTCGGATCACTTCCCAGCCGTCGCCGGTCAAGTCCGTGACCAAACGTGTGAGTTCTGGCCGAAGAGTTTCAACAAATCGGTCGTCAACCAGCAGAATCAGCTTGCCGCGATTCTCAATGGGCAAAGCTTCAAGACCGGCGAGGAGGAACGTGGATGCCGTGTACGCTTGCCCGTCGCTTGTTGCCTCCTTATCGATGCGGTACTCAAATGTGGAGCCGACCGTCACGGCCGTATCGACGTACCGAATGTCCTTTGCCGCAGCATCGAAGGGAATGTTGATTGCCGCTCCCCAGTTGTCGGCACCATCGACGCCGAGGGAACGTCGATACAAGGTCCAGCTTTTAGCCTTTGAGTCCGATTTCCATTTCAAGACGATCTTGGGTGAGGGTGTGCGGATCGCTTCAGCACTTGCCTGCGCAATCGCATGTTGGGGTGGCACCGCCCAGATAGGCGCCGCGCTCAGTCCCATGATCACAAAGCAAGTCCCGGTCAGGATGCGAAGCATGACATTTCTCGTGAAAATGAAGAGCGACCCGTGACAGGATTGCTAGTTTCGAAAACGATCGCGTAGCGATGGTAGTTATACAAGAAACGGACTACCGCCATTCATTGCCATACCTGGTTCGGGTGCATCCAAATGGCGAGTCGAAGCGGCCCGGTGATTCATGGAGTTGCGATCGATTCGCTCGCCGACCCGGCGGTTGGCCCCGATCGGCATTCTACGAACGATTATCCTCTACCGAATCTGCCCCATGAATCGCTTTAGATTCATCATGAAATCGTCCGTGAGTCGGTCATTGTGACGTTCGCCTTCGAGCGCCAGAAACTCCTTCGGCCCAGCGGCGACAGCGGGGAGCGAGGTGAAGGTCTTGAACAGGACCAGCGCTCGACACGGTTGCCGTTTGGCGATTTCGACCGCGACACCGCCGCCCAACGATTCGCCGAAAAGGATGACCTGCTGGCTGGGATAGCCTTTGATCTCGTTGAGCCAACGAAACGCTGCCTCGGCCGACGCATAACAATTCTCTTCAGTTGGTTTGCCCTCGCACTTGCCGTAGCCGGGATAGTCGAAGATCAGCACGGAGCAACCGAGCACTTCGCGGAAACGGATCAACGTGTTCCCACGGTAGCTGAGGTTGCCGCCGTTGCCGTGGCAAATCACCAGCACTTCGGTCGCCCCAGGTTGTGGCGGATTTTGCCAGCGATCGGTCGCCGTTTCGCGGGGATAGACCATTCGGTTTTCGAGAAAGACCAGCATGATCAGCACAAACGCATAAGTGAGGACGAGGACAAGCAACCATTTCCGCAATAGGCGACCAAGCCACGAATTCCCGAGTTTGATCATCGCTTCAGTTCCCACGTCCGGATCGACTTATCACCACCGCCGGCGGTGATGTACTTGCCGTCGCTCGACACCGAAAGACTCAGCACTTCGCCGGTGTGTTGGAGCGAATCGAACATTTTGCCTGACTTCACATCCCACATCTTGATATGACCGGGGCGATTCCAATCGCCGTTGCCGGAGACGAGCGTCGTCGAATCGGGAGTGAAAGCGATCGACCAGACGTCGCTCTCGTGTCCTTTGAAGCTCAGATGTTCCTTCCAGGTCGTCATGTCCCAGATCTTGATCTGCCCATAGCGAATGCCTGCCGCAAGCCAACGCTGATCCTTCGAGACGGCCACGCAACGCACCTCGGCATCGGTGGCCTCGATCGTCTTCAAGAGCTTGCCTTCGGCCGGGTCCCACACTTTCAGCGTCCCGTCCGAACTTCCCGAGACAAGCGTGCCGTCGGCCGCGAAG
>JAIOQJ010000167.1 GCA_021413475.1 Planctomycetota bacterium
GCGAGTCGACGTTTGGGTGGAAGACTGAGGGCGATATCAAAGTCGAAAACGGAGAATTGCGTCTTGGCGGAACGAAGAGGTCATCGATCACAACCACCAGTGAATTCGGCTTTTCGATCATTCGCTTCGGCTATTTTCTCAACGGCAAGGCAAGCTGTGCTGCGGGCTCGAGCAAAAAGGAGTTTTCCGACAAGCGTGAAGACACTCTCCGTTGGATGGAAATGGAAGTCGATATCCAAAAAAACGGCTTGCTAGGCGGCTCTTATAAGAGTTCGGACGGCGAGTTCGCAATGGTTTTTGGCACGGCTTCGCCTAGCACAGCGAAATTGTCATTTAGCATGGCGCCAGTTCGATTCGAAGTCGAAGCGGAAGGGAAGTTATTTCTGCGATCGATCAAGATCAAGCCGAAGGGAGCCAAGCTCCTCTTCAATGGCAAAGACCTCGCCGGCTGGAAAGTCTTCGAGGACCCGAAACGGAATCAATCGAAATGGACCGTCACCCCGGAAGGTTGGCTGAACGTCAAGAACGGCCCCGGCGATCTGCAAACCGAGGGGAAATACGACAACTTCCTGCTGCAATTCGAGTGCATTTCGAACGGCAAGGCGCTGAACTCCGGCATCTTCTTCCGCTGCATCGCCAACGAGTATCAGAACGGTTACGAAGCCCAGGTGCAGAACGGCTACAAGGACGACGACCGCACCAAACCGGCCGACTTCGGCACCGGGGCAATCTATCGCCGGGTCCCGGCTCGCAAAGTCTTGAGCAACGACAACGAGTGGTTCACGATGACCGTGCTCGCCAACGGCAACCACATCGCCACCTGGGTCAACGGCTATCAAACCGTGGACTGGACCGACGACCGCTCCGCCGACGACAACCCGCGCAAAGGCTCGAAGACCGGCCCGGGCCATCTGAGCATCCAAGGCCATGACCCGACCACGGATCTGAGCTTTCGGAACATTAGGATCGAGGAATTACTCGCACCTAAAAAATGACTCTTACGTGGCGACAGACCTCTGGTCTGTCGAATCAATGTTCCGCAACGATCCCATAACCTCGACTAGACTTATTTCCGACAGACCAGAGGTCTGTCGCCACGTTAGACACGGCGAGTGATTGCACCATGACCCTCCCCACCTACGCCGACATCGTTGCCGCCGCTCCGGTTGTGCATCGCTACATCCGGCCGACACCACTTCACGAATGGCCCGCCCTGTCGGCGTTGCTCGGTTGCCGGTTGTTTCTCAAGCACGAAAATCACACACCCACGACGGCATTCAAAGTGCGCGGCGGCGTCTATCTCGTCAGCCAGCTTTCCGACGAGCAACGCCGGCGCGGCGTCCTCGGCTGCACCACCGGCAACCACGGCCAATCGCTGGCGTTTGCGGCCCGGATCTTCAGTACGCGTTGCGTGCTCGTCGTCCCCAGCGGCCTCAATCCCGACAAGATTTCCGCCATGCGCAGCTTGGGTGCGGAACTGATCGAACATGGCCGCGACTTCGACGAGGCCAAGGAACATTGCGAGGCCATCCGCGAAAGCCAAGGGTTGCGCTATGTACATTCCGCTGATGAACCGGACTTGATCGCCGGGGTTGGCACCTACGGACTCGAAATGTTCGACGATCTCCCGACCCCGGACGTGGTTCTCGTGCCCGTCGGTCTGGGAAGCGGCATTTGCGGCACGGCGTTGGTTGCTGCCACGCGTTCACCCGCAACGCGCGTGATCGGCGTGCAATCTGAAGGGGCCCCGGCGGTGACGCTCTCCTGGCGGAAGGGTGAAGACGTCTCGTTCCCGAGCGTGCAGACATTTGCCGAAGGCATGGCCACCCGCCGGCCCGCCGCCATGACGATGGCGATCATGCGAAAGCATGTTCACGACATGGTGCTTGTGAACGACGACTCCCTCCGCGAAGCGATTCGCTTGTTGCTACGCGTGACCCATAATCTGGCGGAAGGTGCGGGGGCCGCGACCCTGGCCGCGGCGATGCAGATGCGCGAGCAACTGGCGGGAAAGACGGTTGTCGCGGTGCTTTCGGGTGGGAATCTCGACTTACGTGAACTTGCGAAGATGATGGCGTGAGTTCCAAAGAGTGTACTCAAGGGCTTAGCATCGCCTGAGCGGGCAGCGCGATCCGATGAACCTGCGAGACGCTCGCCAGTTCGCTTGGCGTTGACGGTGCCGCATCGGAGCCAATCACGATCGTATGCAGGGCGACGTTTTTTCCCTTCACTTGCTGAAAGCGTTTCAAATCCTTGGATGGAATCTCGTCTGTGTCGGTCAACAGGATCATGATGTCCGGTCGCAGCCGCGACCCGGCGATCAGGCCTTCGATGTGCCGGCTGCTTCCTTCTCCCCGCAGGCTATTGAGTAGCTTGGTCGCTTCCGCGATGGTCGTTGAATTGGGATGCACCGGTTCGAGATTCCCACTCAATCGCAGTGGAGTCGCAATGCTATCGAAAACGACGATCTGAAAACGCGTGTCCGGACCAAGTTGTTTCAGGGATGTCTTCAACAGGTTGATCGCGTGGCCGAGTTTTTGCGCCTGGGCCATGCTGCCGGAGCAATCGAGGACGTAAACGATCGTCAGGCCGGCTCGCGTCAATTTGCCGTGGAGCGGGATAATCGCACCGGAACCCGTGGCACCCGCGGCCTTGATTGGATTGGGATTTGTCGCAATTGCCTCGTGCGCGGGCGGGCCATCGAGTTTCGGCAGCAGCTTCGGTTCAACGCTTGGTGTGATCGGCTCCATCTTTTTCGAAACAATCGGGACCGCTGGAGGCGGGAGATCTTCCAGGGCCAGTGCCAGCGGCTTGAAATTGCCGGGCGGTGCCGAGACATCGACAAGGCGAACTACGCGACGCGGAGGGTCTGGTGGAATCAGGAAATAAGCGGAGGCCAGGACGCCGTGGAAAAACAGCGAAACGGCGATGGCGACCGCGAGCCTTTTGGGCATGGATAAAACTCCCCACAAGCCGCTTGCGGCTTAGCGCTCGATCGTTAAGCCGCAAGCGGCTAGCGGCTCGAATAACTAACTTTCTGGTTTTCGCCAAGTACAATCACCTTGTGCCCCGGTTTTCATTTCATCCGAGTGATCCCTCCTCATGCCGCGCGTTGTTTCTCTATTGTCGTCGGCCACCGAGATTGTTTGTGCCCTGGGACACGAAGCGTCGCTGGTGGGTCGGTCGCATGAGTGCGATTTTCCGGAATCGATTCGGAGCTTACCGCTCTGCACCGAATCGCGGATCGACATTTCGGGGTCGAGTGCGGCGATCGATGCTCAGGTCAAAAACGCAATGCGGGATGCCCTTTCCATCTATCGCGTCTTCTCCGAAAAAATGGAGGAACTGCAACCCGATCTGGTCATCACCCAGATGCAATGCGAAGTCTGCGCGGTCAGCCCGAAGGACGTCGAAGCGGCGTTCTGCGAAATGACAACAGCGCGGCCGCGGCTCGTGTCGCTGAATCCGAATTCCCTGGCGGATATTTGGAACGACATTCGGCTGGTGGCCGAGGCGCTCGGCGTTCCCCAGCGCGGCGAGGAACTGGTCGCCTCCATGCGCCAGCAGATGCGTGTCCTTTCCGAACGGGCGAACGGCTGGGGGCGACGGCCGACGGTGGCCTGCATCGAGTGGATCGAACCGCTGATGGCAGCAGGGAACTGGGTGCCAGAACTGGTCGAATTGGGCGGCGGCGTCAATCTGTTCGGCGAGAAGGGAAAGCATTCACCTTGGATGACATTCGACGATCTTTACCGCCACGATCCGGACGTGATCGTTGTTCTTCCCTGCGGCTTCGATCTTGAACGCACTCGCCGCGAGATGCCGGCCCTGACTTCGAAACCCGGATGGGATCGGCTTCGCGCCGTTCGCAACGGCCGGGTGCATGTCGCCGATGGAAACGCGTATTTCAATCGGCCCGGCCCGCGACTGGTTGAAGCCCTGGAGATGCTCGCCGAGGCCATTCAGCCGGCGGCCTTTTCGTTCGGGCACGATGGCATGCAATGTTATCCGTAGCGACCTTCAGGGTCCCGAAGTCCAAATTAACCACAGGTCTTGCAAATGGTGTTTGAGTCGATTCTATTTTGGACTGGAATTGGCGTCGCCGCGTTGTGCCTGATCCCTTATATTTACGGCCCGATCCGCATTCGCCGGCACTTCACGCAGCCGATCGACTCGGGTATCTCTCCGTTCACGCCAGACCATCCAATCTTGATCGAGCCGCTGCAAATTCACTTTCGCCTCGTGTCGGAACGATTCGACGCGCTCGGCTATGAGTATGTCGCCTGCCTGACTCAGCCGGCGGGGCCCCGTGCCCGGTTGATCTACCTGCTCTTCGTCCAAGAATCGGAAAAGCTGATTGGCACCGCGGCGGCATTGTTTCACGACGCGCCGAGCACGGAATTGCTGGCCGTGTGGACAGATATCGTTTCCTGGTATCGCGATCATTCACTCCTGAGAATCACCACGAACCAAACGCCGCGGCCCTTCCCCGAGCGTGCGGGCGTCCATACGATTTCGTTTCCAGATGTCGTCGACCCAGCGGATCTCCATCTCATTCACGGAGGCATCGCCGACACTATTTTCAGCCGTGCGAATCGTGTCTTACCAATCGAGAAGCCATTTGCGGACAATGGGTTGCCGTATTTCGTGAAGCTGCTGAACGACGAGTTGGGCTCCCAAATCCAAGCGGGGTACTTTCGGCGATCCGAACGCGAGGGGGCCTATCGAACGACCTGGAAGGGTGCCTGGCGGCTCTCCTGGGGAATGCTCTTTCCCTTCGTGCGATTTCATCGAGCAAGACAGAAGCGGATCACGCGCGATTGGCTGACGAAACTACGTGCGTCGGGAGTCCTCGAATCGTGAGCAATCTCGCGATTCCTTTGACCTTTTCGCGGCGTGCGACCATAATGACGTTCTTCTCCAAGGAACCAAAGTCATGAAGTCGACATTTCTCGTCGCGATCATCCTCGTCGTTTCGGCTGCTTCGTTCTGTTTCTCCGCCGATGCGAAACGGCCGCCGAATATCGTCATCGTGTATGCCGACGATCTCGGGTATGGCGATCTCGGTTGTTTCGGCTCCCAGACAATCCGCACGCCAAATCTCGATCAGATGGCCAAGGACGGCATCCGCTTCACCGATTTCTACGTGGCCCAGGCGGTCTGCTCGGCATCGCGGACGGCGTTGCTCACCGGTTGTTATCCGAATCGCGTGGGTATTCTGGGTGCTCTTAACCCGTCTTCCAAGATCGGCATCTCGGACAAGGAGATGACCATCGCCCAGGTGCTGAAAACACGAGGCTACGCCACCGCGATTTACGGAAAATGGCACCTCGGCCATCACCCGCAGTTTCTGCCGACCAGGCACGGCTTCGACGACTACTACGGCCTGCCATATTCGAACGACATGTGGCCGAGCCACCCGACTTCCAAGTTCCCCGACCTGCCGTTGATCGACGGTGAAAAGATAATCGAAAAGAACCCCGATCAAAGCAAGCTGACCACCACGTATACCGAACGTGCCGTTAAGTTCATCCAAGCGAACAAGGAGAAGCCGTTCTTTGTCTACGTGCCGCACACCATGGTCCACGTGCCGTTATTCGCTTCCGACAAATACAAGGGCAAGTCGAAAGCCGGTCTCTACGGCGACGTGACCGAGGAAGTCGATTGGTCGGTCGGCGAGATTCTCGGGGCCCTCAAGAAGCACAATCTCGAAGAAAACACGTTGGTTATCTTCACCTCGGACAATGGCCCGTGGCTGTCGTACGGTTCGCACGGCGGTAGTGCCGGGCCGTTGCGCGAAGGGAAGGGAACCAGCTTCGACGGCGGCGTGCGTACGCCATTTATCGCTCGCTGGAAGGGGACTATTCCCACCGGCAAAGTGTGCAAGGAACCGGCGATGACGATCGATCTCTTACCGACTTTCGCAAGTTTAGCCGGGGCGGACTTACCGAAGCTCAAGATCGACGGCAAGAACATCGCCCCATTGCTATTGGCCAAAGAAAAGGCTGCCTCGCCGCAGGAAGCGTATTTCTTCTACTGGGGCAAGGAGCTTCAGGCAGTCCGTTCCGGCAAATGGAAACTCCACTTTCCGCACGATTACCGCAGCGTAAAGGGAAAAACGCCCTCCGAAGGCAAACCGGCCCCGTATGCGAATCTGAAGCTGGAACTGTCCCTGTTCGATCTGGAAAACGACATCGGCGAAGCGACCAACGTCGCCGACAAGCATCCCGACGTGGTGGCCCGCCTTCAGAAATTAGCGGACACCATGCGCGACGACCTAGGCGACAGCGCCCAGAAAAAAGAGGGGACCGGCGTACGTACGGTTGGGATGCTAGACGAGACAAAGAAGTGAGTTTTAGCCACGGATTGAACACGGATCAAACACGGATAGAAACTGGAATGATGATTCTCTCGATATCATCGGTGTTTCATCTGTGTTCAACCCGTGGCTAAAATCTATTGATTTCCGGAGCGCCGATCATGCCGAAGGCCGGGGAGAAGTATTCGCTCGAGGTGCTGCAACAGCGGTTCGCGGATAAGCCGTTGCCGTTGGTTCCGGATGAGGCCCAGTTCGAGGCCTCGCGTTGCTTGTACTGTTACGACGCCCCCTGTACCCGCGCTTGTCCGACGCATATTGATATTCCGCGTTTCATCCGCCAGATCATGCATCACGACAATCTCGGCTCGGCGAAGACGATTTTCGATGCGAATATTTTCGGCGGCAGTTGCGCGCGGGCTTGTCCTACAGAAGTGCTCTGCGAGGGGGCGTGCGTCGATAACACGCTGCTCAAATCGCCGGTGCAGATTGGCAGATTGCAACGCTTCGCAACCGACGTGGCGGCCGCGAAAAACGTCGCCTTTTATCAACCAGGCCTGGCGACGGGCAAGCGGGTCGCGATCATCGGCTCCGGGCCGGCTGGGTTGACATGCGCTCACGAATTGCGAAAATTCGGCCACGAGACGGTCGTCTTCGAAGCTCGCGACGTGCCGGGCGGCTTGAATACGCTCGGCATCGCCACCTACAAGATCACGCGAGAATTCTCACTCAGCGAAATCGATCGCATCAAGCAGATCGGCGTCGAGATCCGCTTGAATCAACGGACCACGCCCGCCGATCTAGTGAAACTGCTTGCGGAGTACGATGCCGTCTTCCTGGCGATCGGCATGGGAGCGACGATGTCACTGGGAATTGAAGGCGAGTCGTTGCCGGGCGTTTGGGAAGCACTCGAATTTATTCTTCCGATGCACACTCGGCCTTACACGGAGTGTGAAGTGGGAAGGCGCGTCGTCGTCATTGGCGCCGGTAACACCGGGATCGACGTGGCCATGACCGCCCATCGGCTTGGGGCCGACGACGTCATCATCACGTATCGCCGGGGTGAGGACGCGATGCCCGCATTCAACTACGAGTATGATCGGGCCCGTGCCGACGGTATTCATTTCGAGTGGTTCGCGCAGCCCTTACGAGTGGTCGCCGATTCGAACGGCAGGGCCAGCGGTGTCGAGTTTGCCCGTACACGACTGGAAGATCCAAACTCGCGAACCAGCCCACTGCTGGCGATTCCGGGTGAAAACTTCGTCATTCCGGCCGACATGGTGGTCAAAGCCCTTGGTCAGGAAATGTTGTGGGATTTACTGAAAGCCCTGCCGGAATTGCGAACGGAAAAGGGCAAAGTCATCGTGGATCCTCGCACGGGGGCGACTCCGATCGCCAAGCTTTTCGCCGGCGGCGATTGTGTCCGGGGCGGCGGCGAGATCGTCGATGCCGTGCAGGATGGTAAGATCGCCGCCCGCGGGATTCATGAATTCGTGTCAGTGAAAATGTGAAGATTGTAGACCGGTTGCGGAGCAACCGGTCTACTTCTACGCAGTTGAATTGAACGCCGGTCTCTCATCGCGTATACTCTTGATTGGAATTAACCTGAGGAGGCGAAATGAGTTTCGGCGAAGGAGCGAATACAAGTTTTGATACGGCCCATGGACGGGATTGGCCGAGCGTACGCCAATTCAACGTTTTTCTGGCGAATCGCTTGGGTGCCCTGATGGAGGTGGTGCGCCGTTTCGAATCGACTGATGTCCGCATCGTGTCGCTTACGGTCGTCGAATCGGCCGACTGCGCCATTATCCGCATGGTGCTGAGCGATCCCGAGCGGGCCTTCGAGATTTTCAAGGCCGCGAAATTACCGTTCACGGAGAGCGACTTGCTCGTCGTCAAGCTCCCTGACGGCGGCCAACCCCTCGTGCAAATTTGCAAGGCACTTCTCAGCGCGGAAATCAGCATTCATTACGCATATCCGTTGCTCGTCGGCGTTGGACATGATGGTAGTGCCGCGCTCGCTCTTCACGTCGACGATCATGAACTCGCGACGAACGTGCTGCGTTCCAAAGACTTCACGCTCTTCACCGAGGATGATTTGAATTCGTGAGTAATGATTCGGACGGCCTGGGAAGGCCGTCCTACGAAGACATCTCCGCGCAGCCCACAAGCTCCAATCGTTCAGGCACTTGCCTCCGCAATGCCTCCTGGATGGTTTGAATCAGTTCGGCCGCTCGATACGGTTTCTTCACGAAACCGAAGACCTTTTCCTGTTCGTCGATGGTGATCTGCTCGACTGCGTAACCGCTGGCGAAAAGCACTTTCACACTTGGATTAATCTGAAGCATCTTGCGGAACGCTTCCTGACCTGAAAGTACCGGCATCGTCAGATCGAGCAGCACGAGATCGATGTGATCCTGTTCGCGTTCATAGAGATCGACTGCCTGTTGGCCGTCCTCTGCTTCGAGGACCGTGTAGCCGCCCCGTTGCAGCACCAGCGTGGCGAGCCGGCGAATCATGGGTTCATCGTCGGCGATCAAGATGGTTTCATTGCCAAGCCGCGTCGGCAAGGGTGTCGGCATATCGATGGGTGTCTGTTTCATGGATTGATTTGTCTTTGGTAGATAGACATCGAACTGAGTTCCGTGATCCACGCTGCTCTGGCATTCGATCCAGCCTTGATGCTGGCGCACGATGGCGAAAACCATGGCGAGGCCGAGGCCGGTCCCTTTGCCCACCTCTTTGGTCGTGAAAAATGGTTCAAAGATACGGGCGCGAACTTCGGTCGTCATACCGCTGCCCGTGTCGCCGATCCTGAGGCGAACAAAGCTGCCCGTGCGAGCATCGGCGCTGAGTTGGCCATCTAGATTGGTGATTTCGACACACTCCGTATCAATGGTGATCTTGCCAACACTCTTGATCGCGTCTCGGGCGTTCAAGCAAAGGTTCATGATGACCTGGTTGATCTGCCCGCTATCGGCCTGAACCAACCAGAGATCGGGAGCGGTGCGAGGTTCAAGGCGAACGCGCGGGTCGATCGTCCGACCGAGAAGAGTGACGACTTCCTGAACGACTGTGTTGATGTTGGTCGGTTCCCAATTGATTTGATGCTGCCGCGAGAAACCGAGTAATCGATTGGTGAGGGCCGCGGCACGGGTGGCGGCGTTTTGCGCGGCCGTCACGAGTTCGTATTGACGTTCACCCGGTTTGACTCCGCTCAACATCAAATCGAGGTTGCCGAGGATCGCAGTCAGCAGGTTGTTGAAATCATGGGCGATGCCGCCCGCCAGTTGACCGATGGCATCCATCTTGCCCGCTTGGCGGAGACGAGTCTCGAGAAGCCGTTGTTCCGTGACATCCCAGCAAATGCCGAGAACGCCGGCTGGCGTCCCCGATAGTCCTTTCACCGGCGTGAGAATTCGCCGAATGACGTTTTTCTTGCCGTTGATCACCCTCTCGTACTCGTTTTCCGCTTTTTGAAGTTCATCGAGCACGATTCGTTCTTCTTCGCTCCGTCGCACGGATTCGGAGGGTTCGAAAAGGTCCGCATTGGTTTTGCCAATCACTTCTGATTCTAGTCGGCCGATGCTCTGACAGAAGAATTGGTTCACGGCCACGTACTTGCCGCCGCGATCCTTGAGGAAAATTCCTTGTTCGAGGTTATCGACAAGCAGCCGATATTTTTCCTCGCTCTGTTTGAGAGCCCCCTCGGCCAGTCGTCGCTCGCGGATTTCACGCTCGAGATCAAGGGCGCGCCAGCGGGCCGTTTGGGCGAGATAGACAGCCAAAGCGAGGAGTGTCGTCGTCAGGAACCCAACCATTAGCGCGAATTTTGGCAGCGACAGGCTTTCTCGGGCCAGGAGATCAGGGGTCGGCCAAACGTTGACATTCCACGATTGCTCCCGGAAATTCACGGGCAATGTTTGCCGGAGGGCTTCCTGATTCTGCGTTTGCGACATACTGCGGCCGAAGAGCAATTCATCCTTGTCCGTGATGGAGATCGCGTAACCGGCAGCGACGTTCGAGTTCAGGATCGATTCGAGGAGTTCGTGAATTTTCTGAACGCCGATCAACCCACCTTCCTCAGGCGCGTCGGGACGATAGGGAGCGTACATGACGAGCACGCGGGCGCCTTGCCAGCAAGAACGGGGCGCGCGCACAATCGCGGTTTTTCCTTCGTCAAGCGCCGCCGCCAGCAATTCTTGAACCCCCATTTCCGTCAATGATTCGGGAAGATCGTGACGTCCGACATATTCAATCCAGCGAACATATCCCAGGTCGTTCACCGCCGCCACGCCGATGTAACCTGGGCGTTGGGCCATGTACTTGCCAATGTCGTTCTTTTTCTGATCTTCCTCGGAACCGAAGGCCCGTTCCGACTGCTCGGCGAACTGCTGAAGTTTAATCGGCAGTTTTTCATCGAGAGTCCGATTCACATAGACCGCTTCAAACTGCGTCTGACGGAAAATTCGCTGGCCTTGTTGATCGTTCAGTGCTTGCCAGAGAACGAGTGTGAAGACGATTCCCGTAAAGCCGACCAGCAATGGGATGCTGTAACCCACCGGCCGGTGTGATGAAGTCGGTCGCAACGCGAAGGTTAAGAAGCCGAGTCCACCAAAAATTCCACCCAGCAGAGCGAGTAGGGGCGGGCCATGTGCTTGCGAGGGTGCCAGACTCATCTGAGACCCGATGAAAGCAGCCAGACTGCCGGTTACCAACGTGGCGCCGCCGAGCGCCAGGAAGATCGAGAAACCGTGAAAAGCTTCCTTTTCTTTCATGAGCAGCAACATGAAGCCGGCCATACAGAAGGCAACGGTGAGCGGCGGCAACATTCCTCCGCGGGGAAAGGAAAGCGACGAGGGATTCAACGATCTGGCCCATTGATCGATCTCGAAAGGCAAGGCGCCTTGGTTCTGCGCGAACGAGATGATTGCGAAAAAAATCAGCATCGCCCCGACGATGTGAGCGATCCCGTACCAACCTCGTCGAATCGCGAAGAAAGCAAACCCCCATGCCAGAAAACCGAGGGCCGCATTCAAATGCAGCGGGGCATACTGTGAATGTAACTGCTGCAGGAAATGGTCGCCATTGAACCAGGCAACAATGGCGAACAAAGCGATGCCGACGAGCATCGCACCAAGGCATTTTTGTGCCAAGCTCCAGCGGGCCGATGATTTTTGATGAGTATTCACGGAATCACTTAGTTCGGTAAAGAGAAGGCGAAACTCAAGGAACAAGATCGATGTCGAAAACCTGCTGGCCTCGCACTACGCGTAGCTTCAAACGTGATTCTTCTGGAATCCCATAATGTTCGGGGATGATCACGGCCGACGCCTGCCGATGATCGCTTGGCGCTTGAATCGGCCCATCCTTCATCGGCGGCAGTTTTTGAGCGAGCCCGAATCCTTCCGGAATCGGCGTATGCGAACGGACCGTAATTAGTGCTTCGCCAAGCGGCACATTGGGAATGGCAAAACTACCATCGGGGCCAATGATCCCGCGGACAATCTGCTGATCTTCGCAATACAAGATTACGGATCCGCCCCGAATGGGTTTCCCGTGAAAACTCACGGTCCCAATTACGTTGGCGGTCTTCGCGCCGCAACCGGTCGATCCCATCAACAGGACGCATGCCACCAGGATTTTTCGGGTCAACGATCGTCGCCTCGTGCGGAAACATATGTTAGTTGCCATCGAGCGAAACCACCTCTCCCCCGTTGGGGGTGCAAAGAAACCACCAGGTATACATGCTGATGTTGTTCGTCAGAAAACGGGTGCTGCCATCGGCCATGAGCGTCTGAATCCCACCCGAGTGAGGGGACGACGCCATGGTCGGATCGCAGCCGCCGTTAAAAGGGTTGGGTTGAATTTGAAACTTCGAGGCCGGCCCGTTGCTGTAACCATTCCACGAAATACCGAAGCCCGGATGATATGGCTGCAAATTTTGGCCAGTCAGGTAATAGGCCCAGTAATTCCCTCCAGACGGGTAATTATTGTTGAAGCATTGGGAGTATTTCTCGGTAACCAGAATCGTGTTCGACGCTCCGTCAGAAATCGATCTAGGAATCGTGGCGAAGAACTCTGGCGTTACGATCGCTCCGGAACTGTCCACTTTGCAAACGATCTGGACATTGACCGCGTAGGTCGACACGCCCCAGGAATTGCCAAACATGTCCCGAGCGGTCATGTTCGTGCCGGTACTGGGATCGGAAGGGCAGACGAACGCCTTCACGGGCTGTGCGAATACCTGATTATTCCCGGCGAAATAGAAGCCACCCTAGTGCGACTGCTGATACAGGTTGTTCTGTTCCAAATACGGGAGCAAATGGAAGTGATAGGTTCCGTAGGCATCCCCATTTTCGGGATAGTAACCAAGCCCCGGCGGCAGCGTGCCTCGTGATTCGTGAAAATGCATCGAGGCGAGGCCAAGTTGACGGAGATTGATCCCGCACTTGATGCGTGCCGCCGACTCGCGAACTTTTTGTATGGCGGGAAGCAACAAGCCAATCATCGTTGCGATGATCGCGATCACCACAAGTAGTTCAATCAAGGTAAAGCCGGCTCGGCGTGAGCGGTGATTCTGTTGCATCGGGGGGAGCAAACTCCTCGGAGCATTTCCGTTGAGGGGACGCGTCATCGAATCCCATAAGGATGGCTTTGGGTGCAGGAACATAATTCACGCGAGAGAATAGGTCTTCTAATTTCGAGTCTCAATTCGCTTCAAACTAACTCTAGATTGTGAAATGGCGGAAAAGATCTGGGGAACCAGATCCGGACAGATACATCCGGAAGAGATTGTGGTGGGAGATGGAGTTTTATTTCACGAACGCAATGTCACGCCGTGGTGTCGATAATTGGCCTGACAAGGCCAGAGGTGAGGTACCCGAACCCCAGGGATCATACCTGGGGTTCGCAAAGCCTCACCCCAGGGCTTGGGCACTTTCTCTATTTCCACGGCGCAAGTTCGAGAAAATTCTTGAGCAGTTTCGGGCCTTCGAGGGTCAGAAAGCTCTCCGGGTGGAATTGAACGCCGTGCAGCGGCCATTTCTTGTGGCGAACGCCCATTATCTCGTCCTCGTCCGTCCAGGCACAGACCACGAAGTCGGGATTCACAAACGTTTCCCTCTTGATGACGAGACTGTGATAGCGAGTGGCGTCAAAGGGATTCGATAGCCCGGCAAAGACACCCAGGCCATCGTGATGGATCGGCGATACCTTACCGTGCATGATGCGGTAGTTGCGAATCACTTCACCGCCGAACACGTGGCCGATGCATTGATGACCGAGACAAACACCCAGCGTTGGGATAATCGGCGCAAATTGCTTCAGCACTTCATTGGAAACGCCGGCCTCTCGGGGCGTACACGGTCCCGGTGAGATAATCAGATGTGTCGGCTTCAACTCAGCCACTTGCTCCGGCGTGATCTGATCGTTCCGCACCACCTTCATGGGCAAATGCGGATTGATCTCGCCGAACCGCTGCACGAGGTTGTAAGTGAAGGAATCGTAGTTATCGATCAGAAGGATCATGATTTACTGTTTTCAGCTCTGCCGATCGGGATGCGGTTGAGCGCTGTTCGCTTTCCCATCGTACTTGGCTCGTAGAGGATCGTCAGGAGCCAAGATTGCCAAATATTCTTCCGAAGCGGGGATGTCGTACCAGGCTCCGTCCGCAAAATCGACGAGCGCTTTGCCGCCGTAGTTGACGGTGATCACTCGACCGACCCGGCCAGCGAAACGCTTGAGTTCCTCGCGCTCCGCGCGCGGGACCACCAGCCGATCGGTCCAGAGTCGGCGAAGTTCGTCCATCTTCTCGAGATCGACGGCAGGCATCGGTCACCTCAGCGAAATTCCCGGCCGGCACGCGGGGCGGCCGGTTCGAAATCGAGTCGGCGGACGAACTTGGCGGCCTCGTCCGCTCCGTATTCTCGTTCCATGTCGCGATCGTGAAACTCGACGGCGAGCGCCCCCACGTAGCCAACCGCGTTCAGAGCGCGAATCACGCCTTCCCAGTCGATACCGCCCCGACCCGGCGTGCGGAATTGCCAGCCGCGGCGTGTGTCGCCCGCGGGAAGATAGCTATTCAGCACGCCATTTCGGCCATCGAGAGAGAGCACCGCGTCCTTCACGTGTACATGATAAATCCGGTCGCCGAATCGGCGGATGAACTCGACCGGGTCAATCCCCTGCCAGTGGAAATGGCTGGGATCGAAGGTGAAGCCGAATTCCTCGCGGCCGTTGAGGGCGTCAATCGCCATTTCGGCCGAATGATAATCGAAAGCGATCTGCCCGGGGTGGACCTCGAAGGCGAACTTGACGCCGCACTCGGAGGCCACATCGAGGATCGGATTCCAGAGCCGGGCGAAATCCTTGAGCCCCGCAGCCACCGTATCGGGGCTTGGTCCTGGATAACCGAGGACATAAGACCAAAGACCCGAACCCGTGAAGCCGCTCACCACGGCCGCACCGAGCTTCTCGGCGACGCGGAATGTCGCCATCATTTCCTCGATGGCTCGCTGGCGGACACCTTCCGGCTTGCCATCGCCCCAAACGTAATCGGGGATCAACGCCTTGTGGCGGGCATCGATCGGATCGCAAATCGCCTGGCCGACCCGGTGGTTGCTAATGACGGGGATTTGCAGATCGTAACGGGTGAGCAAATCGAGCTTGGCGGCACAGTAATCTGGTTCGCTGATCGCTCGCTGAACTTCGAGATGGTCGCCCCAGCAAGTTAATTCGAAACCCGCGTAACCCCACTCCGAGGCTTTGCCCGCGAGATCCTCCAGCGTCAGGTCGGTCCAGTTATGAGAGAAGAGCAACAGGGGTCGAGGCATCGCGGCGGTCCTTCTGCCGAATCGAGTTAGCCCGACGCGCTAGCGAGGGATTTGCATTTCCCTCGCTGGCGTGTCGGGCTAACCTGAGCACTCATTTCACGGAGTTCCACTCGTGGGCGGTAACGGCGGTGGCTCCGTCGGCGGAGGGGTCGATACCGGAGGCTCCACGGGTGTCGATGGCACCACGGGTAACGTCGGCGTTGCCGGAGGAGTCGAAACCCGCAGCGTCGGAGCCTCAATCGGAACCGATGTCGGCCCCGAGGGAGCAGCGGGCGCGGGTGGCTTCGGTGCGATCGGTTCCTCGAAATCCTCATCTTCCGTGTAGATTTCATCCACTTCGACCTCGTCGACCTTCTTGCGCATCAGCAAGTAGATCATCGAGGAGGCGGTCCAGAAGTAACTGTAACTGAAGCCGAGCATTAGCATGAAGAGAAGCGTCATCCAGAAAGCGACCATCCCCGCGCCGGCGTAGTTATACCAGGAGTAGTCATCCATGTATTCCTTGTTCGCCTGTGCGTTGCGCGGAACATATTGTTCCCTGTCGATCTTGTTGGGATTTTCCGCGGTCGGTGCCGGATAGCCGTAATTCGGGTTCGGCATGATCGCCGCGGGGCTTCCTTGAAGCATCAACTCGCGCCAGCCGAAGGACGTCGGCGTGTAGATGAATAGGTATTCCGGCGAGCGATTTACCGTCTGCGTCAAGGGAGTCTGGCTGACTCCCCATTTGCCCAAATAAACCATCAACGAGGACATGAAGACGACGAAGAAGACGACAACTGCCCCGTAGACAATAGACACGAAGCCGTACCAGATATAGTACCAGGGCGATTCATAAACGTAGTTGTACGAGCGGCTAAGTGCGTCGAAGGTGTCGCTCCCCTCGGCACTGAGTGTCGCATACATGAGCGGATAGCCGACCAAGCCGACGACCAATAGCGCCATCACAAAACCGGCCCCTAGCGGAATCCACCAGAACAGGCCATCTACGATGATGTCGCCGAATAACGGAATCAGGTGAAAAAAGCCGAACAGGATGCAGCCTAGCACAACGGCGAAGATCAACAGGATCGGCACGATTGGCGACGACAGATAGGAAAGATACCGCGACTTCACGAAGCGAACCGCATCGCGCAGGCCGCCTCCTTCCTTGCCGGCGATCTGGACAATCGCCATCCGGGTCAAAATCCCGCCAAAGAAAGCCCAAACGGTGAGCATCCATAGGATCAGTAGAAACAAGTAGATGCGCACGAAGACGTTCGTGCTGGAATCGAACAAGCCCAAGACCGGGCTGAGAAATTTCAGAAGCGGCTCAATGAGCACGGGTGCCTGGTTCGTCAAGAACCAATCGATAACCCCGCCTCGACGTTCGGGCGTGGTCGAAACAGTCTTCTTGCCATCCAGAGCTGGAGGCGCGGCCGCGGGAGTCGATCCGACCGCGCTGCGTGCGATCAGGAAGGGATTCCTGCCGCGTTCCTCAGCCCAAGGCATGGTCCGATAGACGCCGCCAGGCCCGGCCAATTCGCGCATGAAATTGTGACGAGATTGTTCGTTATAGTACTCCGCCTCGGCTCGGGCGGCCGCCTTCTCGTCCTTGATGTCTTTGTCGGGTGCCTTCGGATCACTCCAGCCGTGGTAAAAGATGACGGAGATCAACCACCAACCCAAGGCGGTGGCTAGGATACCCACTGCCGCGACCAGCAACTTGAATGGATCAAGTGCAATTAGGAAGGTGCGGAAAAGTTCAGTCCAGGATAGGCTTTTGCGAGTATCGAAATCGCGCGTTCCTACACGCTCGTCGGCCATGCGTCTCCCCTTCGTAACGGCTGAGTCACGAGTCGTCGCCGCGTCCCCGCGCGCGGAATGGCCGGCGCGGACAGGTGGCAATTATAGACGGATGGGAAAGCATGGCAATTGGCACGGACAACGTTTATTGATTGACATGAAAAAGAATTTCACCCACGCATGGAGCGTCGGCGAAATTTAAGACTGTCCCCCGCTGACGCTTTCGGCCAAGGTGAAATTGAATGACCCGAACTTCAAAATGCAGCAACCGTCCGTTCCCCGTACCTCCGCGGTTGCTGAAATGCGACTCGATTTACATGGTCGTCGCTCGCTGACTGATCAACCTCAGAAATTGATGCTGATGCCCGCGTGAAAACCGTGGAAGATCCGAACTGGCCGATGGCCGTAGGCCGGGTCGATGTCGCCAAAGTTGAAACTGACCGGTTCATTCATGTAGACGGTATTGAAGAAGGTCCAGATGTCGTAGCCGGCTCGCATTTGCACGCCCTTGATCGGATACCACCAGAGATTCACGCTGGCCTGGGCATTGGGGACGATCGTATATTCACCGCGAGCGCGTTTGGCCTGAGTCGACTTATCGCCGCGAATGTACTTGGCTCGCTCTTTCGCAATGGAATAGAGAAGAGAGCCCGCACCAAGCCCCTGATAATCGGTGGCCGTCGTGCGCCAGTTGAAACTCTCCCAGATCCAGGCAAAGCGACCGCCCGCCAGGCCGTAGCTCTTGGAATAATCCGTTTCGATGGCGGGAACTCGAGCACCGATGTCCCACGTGTCGAATCGCTGGGTATAAGTGATGGACATGTTGTTCGCGCCGTTCCAGATACCGTAGGGCGATCCGCCGCTTCCCAAGATCGTCGTCACACCGGTTGTGGGGTCGAAAGACGCGAATCGATTAAGAGGTCCAGCGAACTCAGGCGAGAAGTTGAAGACCGGCGAGAAAAGCAGCGCGTCTGCTCCCTGCGCCCCGGTATCGAAGTCAGCGGGAATCGGACCAGCACTGGCGTTATACTTGGCGTCGAACAAGTGGGCATAGCTGATCGTAATGGCGACGCCGTCTTCCATGACGTAACCGGCGCTGACTCGAAAACCCGGGACGGTGGTCGTTCGGCCTAGATATTCCGTGGAAAGAGCCCACCGGCCGGAACCCACGCGTTGTCCCGAAGTTCCCGTCAGCGACCCATCGCTATCGCGAAAGCCGCGTTGCGCGATGATCTGGTTGCCAATGTTGCGATTGGCGTGGATGAAAAGAAATTCAGCGGCGAAGAAAAGTCCTCCGCTGGTCGGGCGATCCTGGCCAATCGGTAAGGGCGTCGTAATGGAATCATTGCCGGATACATCCCACTGGGCTCGGGCGACGATCGGAGCAGCTGGTGCTTTGCGATTGTTTTGTGGAATCAAGAACTCAGGGGCACCGAATAGAGCCCCCCTAGAAGGGCGTTGCCGCTCCGCGCTCAAAGGCGTGGCAATCGGATCGCCGGCTACTTCCCAGGACGATGGCGCGGCGATTGGTTCCGTCCGTGCGTGGTTCGCCCAAGCGACGAGTACAACGCCCGTGAGCAGCAAGCAAGGTGCCATTCCGTGCATACGCATAAGCCGCTTCCCCCTTCGAGCCGCCGTCGGAGCCGGTCATGGTCCCCACCACGATCCGATTCCATTCCGGTCCAAACATCCCCCAACAGGCGCTGGGACGCCTTTTCTCGCCCGGTGACGAGTAGCGACGAACCATAACGAGCATCGGTATTCCGTCAACTCCAGATTTGCCGAAAATAACGATTATTCCGGCAAACGATTTGGACTTTTGCAACGTTCTAGTAAAGCCGGTTGCTTGCGGACGTTGTTAAAGTGGATGATGAGCTGTCGGCGAGGCGACCCGGGCAATCCGAGCGAAGTTGGCAACTTTTTCGTTACTCCGGATTGACAGGGTATGTTATTATCTGAGAATAGTCTTGTGAATATGTGAGGCTGTTTGTCACGACTCTCAATCGTGACGGGGTTGCACAACCATCATTCGCAACCTTGGGGAAGCAGCGGTGCCTTGGATTCCGGCCAAGTCGGTGCTGGCGGGACCAACCGAATAACTTTGCACTGGCTAAGGAATTTTGATGTTCCAGTCTCTTCCACGTACACTGGGTGCCGCCTCGCTGTTGCTGGGCATGGCGTCCCTCTTCCCCATGGCCACGAATCAACTCGCTGCCCAACCTCGGCCGGGCGCATTTCGACCGACATTCCCGCCGCGGCCGATCGTTCCGGTCATTATCAATAATGGCCTGCCCGTTCCGCAGCAGCAAGGTGGCGGCGGTGTGGGTGGACAGAATGGCGGCGGCGGCCAGTTCGGTGGTGGCGGCGGCCAATTCGGCGGTGGTCAGCAGTTTGGTGGTGGCGGCCAGTTCGGCGGTGGTCAACAGTTTGGCGGTGGCGGCCAATTCGGTGGTGGTCAGTTTGGCGGTGGCCAATTCGGTGGTGGTCAGTTTGGCGGTGGCCAATTCGGTGGCGGTCAGTTCGGCGGTGGTCAGCAGTTTGGCGGTGGAGGCCAATTCGGCGGGGGCCAATTCGGCGGGGGTGGCGGTGGCGGTGGAGGTGGCATCGGCTTCCAGCAAGGGGTTCGGCAGTTCCGACAGATTACGGGAACCTACATTGGTGCCGGCGGCGGTGGCGGCTTGGGCGGTGGTGGCGGTGGCTTCGGTGGCGGCCAACAATTTGGTGGCGGCGGCGGAGGCTTCGGCGGCGGCCAACAATTTGGCGGAGGCTTTGGCGGCCAACAATATGGCGGAGGCTTCGGCGGCCAGCAATTTGGTGGCGGCGGCGGCTTTAACTTCGGCGGAGGTGGCGGCTTCAACTTCGGTGGAGGCGGCGGCGGATTTGGCGGCCAAGGCTTCGGCGGCAACCGCGGCGGCTTCGGCGGTGGTAAGCAAGTCGGTTTCAATGGCTTCAATGGGATCTGATCCCAAACGGAATATTCAGTCGGACAGATCTGCGCCTGCGTCAGGCGCAGATTTTGCAACTTGTGTTGTACCTCCAGATTGACAGGATGCGTAAGAATCTGAGAAAATCGGCGATGGTATCT
>JAIOQJ010000259.1 GCA_021413475.1 Planctomycetota bacterium
TCATTCGTAGTCGACGCGAAACGTTGCGAGTTTGGGTGTCCATAAGAAACCGCTATCAATGAGCGGCGGTTGATTAACCTGCTTCGGTGCGTCACGCCGAGGTAGGTTCAGCGAGCAGGCGATCGAGTCGTCTCCGGCCGCGCCAGGCGAGGTCCGTCGATGGCCGGAGATCGCTTTGCTTGCCAGTGCCGTCGGTATGTTTGGCCTGTCGGGCGTGGCGATGGAAGCCGCCAGGATTCTGTTTTTCGTTTTCCTCGTGCTGCTAGTGATTTCTGTCATTACCGGACGCAGGAACATGGGTGCTTAGCCGTCGAGAAGTAGGGAATAGTTCATGGGATAGGCTTCTTTGCGAGATCGAGAATGTAGGTGTATGTGGTCATGCTTGCCCGTTGCCTTGCCCTACCAAGAGGGACAGTCCACTCGCAGCCTTGCGCTCAAGAGAGAGTTGGCGGACAGCCGAACCGGTCCCAATTTCAGCAAATCGCAAATGAGTGGTCCCCTGAGAGCGTGGTTGATGGGCGATTTCGGACACAACGCCGATAATCACGGCAGCAATGACGGTCCGCGCGAGAAACATCTGCATGGATATGCTCCTTCTGTCTCAGATCAGTTCGCCTGTCTCGTTGGCTCTTTGACTCCCCACATCAAGATTCCAGCAATCAGGGCCAAGGCCGCTCCCCATCCGAAGGCCACGACAGGCCCGGCGAACTGATACAACGCTCCAAAAATCAGACTCGACGGAAGCGTGGCGATGCCGATGGCGAAATTGTACCAGCCATACGCCAACCCCTTGCGTTCGTTGCCAACGAGATTCGCCACTAGGGTTTTCTCCGCTGGCTCGGTCAGGCCGTAAAACAAGGCATAGCAAAGGAACAAGGTCCAGGCTTCCCACGCCGCTGTCGCCAATCCGAAGGCAAGATAAACCCCGGCATACACGAACCAACCCAGAAAGATGAAGGGCCGAGGGCCGAATTTGTCCACCGCACGTCCCAAGAGCAGATTGCTCGAACTTTTGACGACGTGGAAGACGGACCACAGCAGCGGCAACATCGCCACGGGTACGCCGAGTTCACCGGCTCGTACCAGCAAGAAGGCATCGCTGGAATTACCGAGCGTGAAGACCACCAAAGCCAGGAGATAACGCCGAAAGTTTTGATCGAACGGCTGGAGCGTCAGATGCAATGGTTTCTGGGGCGGTTCGGTTGCAGGCGTTTCACGCAGGCCGAAGACCACTAGACCGACCACCAAAACTCCCGGCACAATCGTCAGCACGAACAATAGCCGCAGGCTCTCCGGCCACAGCAAGAGGAAACCAGCAGCCAAGAGGGGACCAATGGCTGCCCCAAGATGGTCCATTGCCCTGTGAAACCCGAAGGCCCGGCCTCTCATTGAGGGATCGGTCGAATCGGCAATCAGGGCGTCTCGTGGCGAGGTACGAACGCCTTTGCCGATCCGGTCCCGTGGGTTTCAGGTGGCTCCACGAATTGCTCTCGATGTCATACGCCATGAGGCCTTCGTCTTTGGAGTCGTCGCCATCGTTTCGGTAAACCCGGTTCCGTTTGGAATCGTAGCAACCGCAGGCGTCGTACCCCTTGGGGCTTGGGCCTTTGGGCTTGGCGTCGCTCCATCGGTTCTTCGCCGGATCGTAGATCGCCACGGTGTTCGACCCCACGGCGAAGTATTGCTTTCGGGAGGGCAGGTAGTGGAACTGCGGAAATCCTCCGGCGCTGATGGCGGTTGAATTGTCCGTCGGTGATCGCTCGAACTTGCCCGACGCCACGTCGTAGAACCACGGCGAGTAAACCAGTTTCTTTTTGTCCTTTAGTTCTTCTTCGAGCAGCTTTAGCCCCTCGTCCATTTGCTTCTCGCCGCCTAGGAAGTACCTGGGAATCTGGTCGCCCGTGCCCCAGCCGAGGAAGGCGAATTTCTTCCGGTCGGAGTCGTAGGTGAGATAGCCCCAGGCATGAACCAGCGTGTGCAGAGGAATGGGCTGCTTCTCATCGTCGATCAACTGCCCGTTTACATCGAGCAGCAGTTGCTTGTCTTTGACTCGCTGCGTGAACGTCTTGGTGTTCATTCCGGGGTACAGGCAAGTCCAGGCGTGAGCGTTGATGTCGTAGAACCACAGATCGTCCATGCTGTGGCCGTCAGGCTTCACGTAGGCGTGGACGCCTTCTCCGAAAAGGAAGGCTCCTCGTTTGTCCGGTGCGAGGATCAGGGCCTTAGCGCCCCACGAACTGCCCCGTGCCTTGCCCCATTTCGGGTCTGCGGCAGGGACGCCGAGTTCCAGCCATTCGTTGTCGCCCAGCGCTTTGACCGTCTCGATGTGCGCCCCAGGTTTGCTGGGCAGTTCGGAGAGCGGCCCTTTCGTGTCCTGAGCGAATACCGTCAGGCTAATAGTGCAGAAAGCACCGATCACAATTCCACAACGGATCATCCGGTATCTCCTGTTGAATGTCGATTTCGGCGCGGGCACACTCTACTCCTCGCAGTGCCGAACCATCTTATCCAACCACGCCCGCTTGTCTCTTTCGAGCGTCGGCAGCGGATGCCGATACTTGTTCGTGGTTCCTTCTTCCAGCAGCCCTTTGGTCGTGCGATTGTCGGGGATTCTCGACAGACATCTCTCGATCAGCGGATTGAGCTTCTCGCTCAGCCCCCAAGCAAACACGATCGGTTTCTTTCGGCCCTTCGGCAGTTTCGCCGCCAACTCACTCTTTCGAGCGTCGGAGAAGATCGAATGCGACTCGAAGTTCGAGTCCGCTTCCAATCGCTGGTAGAGCTTGATGAACTCGGGACTTTTGGAACAGCGCAGGTCGGAGAGATTTAACACCCGAACGTGCCCCCACTGCCGATAGTGCATCAACCGCATGACTTGGTATTGCGTCGTATCGGGCTTGGTGGGCACGAGCGAAATCGGCAACTGGAGTATCGCCTCGACGTGAACACGGTTGTTGACCTCGATTAGCGGCTTCGACGAGCCGGGGTTCATCATGATGAACACAGCATCGGGGCTGAGCAGCGACAAGTCCGACCGGCCTGATGCTCCAGAGTGCCTCGAACTTTGACCTTTTTGCCATCGAGTATGTCCGCCGCTTTTCGCAAATCGGCGTTCTTGCCGAAGTCCAATTCCCAGGTGACGCCCTTGGCGGTGATGGTCGTGCCGGTCGTCTCGCCGCCGATGGCGACGAGTCCCGTGCGAAGTTTTCCGACAACCGTGACCGAGATTGACTCGTCGGCGGGTGGATTGGCAGCGGCAAGTAGTGCAGCTACGGCGAGAAAAGCGGGGATCATGAAGAGTTTCCTTTTCTGTTTGCCGATCGGCTGATTCTAGCCGTGAGCAGCCAGGGGTAGAATCAGGTCCAATTCGGCGATCCACTCCTTCGCACAGGACGAACTCAATGGCGACGTTCATCACCACGATCAAGTTCACTCAACAGGGCATCAAGGGCATCGACGAAACAACGAAGCGGGCTGCGGCGCTCAAAGCAGCCGGAAAGAAGATGGGCGTCAAAGTCAAAGACATCTACTGGACCCTGGGCGACCACGACGGCGTGCTGATTTTCGAGGCAGCGGACGACGAGACGGCCACGACGTTGCTGCTGCATCTGGGAGCGGCTGGCAACGTGCACACGACGACGGTGCGAGCTTTCACCGCCGCCGAGATGGATGCGATCCTGACCAAGGTGCATGTCGGAGACAAGTAGAAAGAAATGAGAATGAACCCGAGTCGCCGGACACTCCTCCGTGATGGTTCGCTCGTGCTTTTTGGAGCCGGGCTTGTTGCATCCTCGCTGGCAACGGCTCTGGCCGACGACACCAAACGACGAGTGCGGATCGGCATGGTCACGGACCTGCATTATGCCGATAAACCGCCAGCCGGATCACGGCACTATCGGGAAACGCTCGCCAAGCTGGAGGAAGCGGCTGAGCAGTTTCAAAAGAACAATCCTGACTTCGTGGTCGAGCTTGGCGATCTGATCGACGCCGCCGATTCGGTTGATGCTGAGAAGAGATACCTCGCCACGATTAACAAAGAGTTCGCCGCATTGCCGGGCGACAAGCACTACGCCTTCGGTTCCGTAGACCGATTTGGGCATTTAGCGCTTTTGTCGATGTTTTCCCGATACGGACTCAAAAATACTGCGAAAACTAGGTTTCGCAAGCCGTCTCATGGTGGATTATGAAGGCGCAAGGCGGCGCGCCTAAGGACGGTAAAACGGTAGAAAAACGGTATGGACCGGCCGCCCTCGCGCCGCGGTCTTCGCGACAGCTTTCCACGCGGCGAGGTCGGCCTGAAAGTCCGATTCTAGGTCGACTTTTTTGTGATGCAAACGAGCACCTAGCGCTGTACAACGGATGTGCAACTCCCGCCCTTCATACTGCTTGCGACAATAGCACGATGACCAGGATTTTCCATCCCCTGCTCGCTCTGATCGCCTCCGCCACGAACAACGAGCTAGCCAAGTATGTCGAGTATCTCAAGGAGGAAAACAAGATCCTGCGCGCGCGGATCCCAGGGCAGATTCACACCCGCCCGTCCGAACGGGAACGGCTGGTGAAGTTCGGCAAAGTGATTGGCCGCGCGATCGAAGAACTGACGACGATCGTGACACCGGCAACCTTCTACCGCTGGTTGCGCAATGCTTCGGGAGCCAAGCCCAAGAATCCCAAAGGCGGGCAGCGGAAGCCCAGGGACATTCGGGAACTCGTCCTGACCATCGCCCGAACCACGGGCTTCGGATACACCCGCATCATCGGCGAACTGCGGAAACTGGGAATTAAGAAGATCAGCCGCCAGACCGTCCGCAACATCCTCAAAGAGGAAGGGATTCAACCAGGCCCCGATCGCTCTTCGGATTCCTGGACCAACTTTCTCAAACGGCACGCCGAGACTCTTTGGGCGGTCGATTTCTTCTCGGTAAAAACGGTCACGCCCCGCGGCTTGAAGGACATGTTCGTCCTGGCTTGGCTGTGCGTCGAAACTAGGGAAGTGATCGTTTCCGAATCGACCCTCCATCCCAACGCCGCTTGGGTCGAGCAGCAGGCGGAATTATTTGCAGACCGAACTGCGGGCCGCGAAATTAAACCCGACATCGTGATGCACGACCGGGATACGAAGTTCTCCAAGGAGTTCACCGCGAAGCTGAAGTCCCGGGGAATGAGAACGAACCCCTTGCCAAAGGCGAGTCCGAATTTGAACGGCCGATGCGAGCGTTTCATTGAAACCATCAAACTGGAGTGCCTGCACAAATTCATCGTTTTTGGGAAGCGGCACCTAGACCATTTGGTGAGCGAATTTGTGGCGTACTACAACACGACTCGTTCGCACATGGAGCGGGGCCATCTTCCGCCGGTCCGTCAGGAGCCGGAGGAAGTCGTACGTCGGCGGGCTCGTGCAGGCGTTTGAACGGAAGGCGGCGTGATCACCCGTTAGTTCGGCAGATGGTGAAGTCTGGCACTGCCGAAAAACCGACCTTGGACCGGTACATCACCAGCAACTAACCCGAGACGTATGGTCCACGGATATCGGTTCGAGGATCTGGAGCTGCCGAGAGCTGAACAGCCCACCGATTATTTACAAGCCTTTTCGTCACATGGGACGCATTTCAGGGTCGTTCCACGATTTCCAGATTATCGGCGTTATTCCACTCCGTCATAAGAGTTCTGTGACAGGTTCGTTTACCCGATACTCGACGTCAGCGCCAGGGGGTCAACACGCCCTGTCTCGATCAGTCGCATAAGTCGGCCCATCCGTTCCGAGCCGCCGGGACACAATCCCGTTCGGATCGTCTTGTCGCTCATGCCCACGCCCCAGTCCACACGAGGGATCGGCACACTGTCCCCATCGCCGTGGTAGCCGATGTTGGAGATCGTTCCGCCGGGGCGCGTCACACGCACACACGCCGCGAAAGTTTGTGCGGCACCTAGCGCCTCAATTGACGAATCGACGCCCTTACCGCCGGTGAGTTTCAGAATTGCTTCGACAGGGTCTTCTTGAGTGAAGTCCACGATCACGTCGCAGCCATACTTCTTTGCCAGAGCGATGCGGTTTGGCATGGACTCCACTCCAATAACCAACCCCGCACCGCGAAGTCGAGCGCCGACAGTTGCCATCAGCCCGACCGGCCCTTGCGAGAAAATCGCGACGCTACCTCCGATGGGAATACTGGCGTGCTCGGCCCCGACGAATCCGGTGGAGAGCATATCGCAGCAGTACGCGGCCTGCTCATCTGTGAGGCCGGCAGGAATCGGGGCGAGGTTGGCCAGGGCGTTATTGACGTGGAAATACTCGGCGAAGCTGCCATCTTTGAGATTTGCGTACTTCCAACCGCCGAGCATTTCTCCGCATTGGCTCGAATAGCCGCGCTGACAATTGTCACAGGCATAGCACGGGGTGATGGCGTTGACCGCGACGCGCTGGCCTAGTTTGAACTGACCACTTGCGGCCGCGAGCTCGCGCAATTCGTGAATCACGCCGACGG
>JAIOQJ010000260.1 GCA_021413475.1 Planctomycetota bacterium
AGCGACAGATAGAAGTTCGCGATCGTGCGATTCCCGGCGGTTTCATAGTTCGGATACTGCAGGAAGCGTCCCGAGGTCCGCAAACGACCCGCCGAACCGCCGACCAGAACCAGCGGCCATTCCCCACAGAAGCCGTGATGCCCCTCGCCCGAATCGCTCATCCAGATGATGAGCGTATTGTCGAGCATCGTGCCATTTCCCTCGCGCACGGCATCGAGCCGGCGGGCCAGATCGGCGACGCGCTCGGCATGGAAGCGGCGAATCGCAATGGCGAATTGCACGCTGTCGGGTGCGTCGGCCGAGTGGCCAATCGCATGGCCGTCCTTGGTGACGCCGAGATCAGTCCAGGTGTGATAGTTGCCGATGCCGCCGGCCGCATCGATCGTCACCACGTTCGTGAGTCCGGACGCGAGAGAAGCCGCGGCGATCGCACATTGGGCCTCGAAGCGTTGGGTCGTCCGTCGGCTGTCGAAGCGGTCGATGGCGGGCAGATTGGCCCGGAGCCGTTCGCGGTTATCGTTGACGCGGTCTTGCCGCGAACGCATCTGTTCGAAGGTATCGAGATAAATGTCGAGTTGCTCGCGGTCCATCGCCGGCAATTCGCCGCGGACGCGGCGGATATCGGAACGAACCCAGTCCAGCAATCGGTTTCGCGCCTGGAACTCACGCCCCGCGTTGCCTTCCGCCACGCTGCCGAACAGCATCCGGAATGCGAGGTCCGGTTGACAGACCATGGGGGTCGGTCGGCGAGCAGCGCTGGCCGAGACGGAATTGGCGAATGCCGCACCCGCTGACGGTGGAATGCAAAGCCCGAGCACTGGAATAATGCTTTGCTGAGCCGCGCCCAGAGCGTGGTCGATCGTTTGGCCGGCAATGCCGCGCCGCCAGTTGAAACAGCCGAGCCCGCCATAGCCTTTGCCGTGATCGCCGCCGCCGGAGATCTTGTGCGAGAGCTTTTGAATAAGGGCCATGCGATTCTTGAACGGCGTCAGCGGCGCGATCGCTTCGTTAAGCTCGAGGTCGGCCAAGCTTTGATCGATCAACCGATTGGCGCCGCGTGGCGGGGCCGGCAAGTTCCTCGGCTGAACGTGGTGAGGGTAAAGGCCGTTGCTCTCCATGAAGAAGATGAAGCGCTTCGGCGGCGCCTGCCCGGCTTGCTCGGCCGCGAGCCGTTGCAGAAACGGCTGAAGCACGACCGCCCCGGCGCCGAGCGTGACGCCCTTGAGGACCGTGCGGCGGTCGAGTTGGTCCCGAGTAACCATTTTCAATGGGTTGAGCATGGACATTTTTCCTTGAAGAGAGTTCAGATTCTATTTCTCTGGGCAAAGGCAGGATGGAAGACGTTAGGCGGGCGGGTTGGCGCTGCAATTCCCGATTTCTTTCCGAAAATCCAATCAAAGTAACGAGTTGCGACTACCTCGGGTCAGGCAAAAATCGCCGCCATTATTATTTAGCCAATCACGATCTAATCCCGCGTTCGATCTTGCTTTTATTTGATACGAACGCTGCGGATCTTCATTGGTTAGTCACTCCAAAAACAAAGGCGGAACCCGTAGTACCTATCGCGGTTGTTAGCCGAAAACCCGTCGCGGCGGGCCGAGCGGCAAAGCGAGGGGCCGAAGTACCACGTTCCGCCACGAATCACACGCGTATCACCTTTTGCCGCCCCCTGCGGATCGGTCACATCGGTTTTCGAGTAGTCTCCATACCAATCCTGGCACCATTGCCAAAGATTGCCGTGCATGTCGTGCAAACCCCACGCATTGGCGGGGAATGCGTCAACCGGCGTGGTCTTTCCTCGATTGACTCCCATTTTACCGGCGCCGTAGGCGAAGTTGCCATCGTAATTCGCCTGATCCGTCGAAATGGTGTCGCCAAAATGAAACGGCGTTGTCGTCCCCGCGCGACAGGCGAACTCCCATTCGGCTTCGGT
>JAIOQJ010000261.1 GCA_021413475.1 Planctomycetota bacterium
ATTTGTTGTTCGACTTGTCGAAAGACATCGGCGAGCGGAAAGATCTGGCGGCGAGCATGCCCGAGGAAACGAAGAAGCTACGGCAGCGACTGGACACGTATCTCACCGCCGTGAACGCTCAATTGCCGACGCCCAATCCCAACTACGATCCCAACCAGTCAACCGACTCCCGTCGCGGCAACAAAGGCGGCAAACCGGGCGGTAAAGGAAAACCACAAAACCAATGATCAGGCCCAACCTATTCCTGTCGGCAATACTGTTGTTGTGGTCGACTCCGCTTCTGGCACATCCGGGCGGGCATGGCCACACAGATGTGAACGACCCGAAGGCGTCGCGCACGTGGACTCTCGCCGCCGAAGGTTCTCATTTGCATGGCACCTTTGTGTCGGCCAAAGAGGGCAAGGTGCAGATTCGTCGCGACGATGGCGTGCTCACCACGCTGGCGATTGATCGGTTGGTGGCTTCCGACCAGAAGTGGATTACCGATCGCCTGGCGGAAATCAAACGCCTGAACACGCAGGCAGGGGTACAACTTGTCGCACAGAACCAGGCAAACCAACCGGCGGGCAAGAGAGCCACTAAGGAATCACCTGCGCCGGAAATGCTAGAGCACTTCAAACCCTTTGAAAAATCGTTGCAGCTCCGCTGGGACGAAAACCACTTCTACGTCGGATCCAATGGGATGCCGGACCATCCGATGATGATCGGCATTCGTGCATGGCAACAACAAGTGCCGATTCCTCAGAAATACTTCGGCGACAACGCCTGGCGAATCCCGTTGAATCCGTCGCCGGCAAAGACGCCTCTGCTGGCGAAGGAGAGGTTTTTTCGCGGCGCCATCGCGCTGGCTGTGAATGGTGTACCGATTTTCAATCCGATTAAAAACGACGGCCGCACAGACACTCTTTTGGCCGGAGAACTTGACGAGTGGGGCGGCCATTGCGGCCGCGCCGACGACTATCACTACCACATTGCACCTATCCATCTCGAAAAAACAACCGGCCGGGGGAAGCCGATTGCCTACGCACTCGATGGCTATCCCATCTATGGATTCCAAGATGAGAAAGCTCCCGACTTCGCGCCGCTCGACGGGCTGAATGGGCACAAAGACAAGGCGGGCAATTATCACTATCACGCGACCAAGACGTATCCCTATCTGAACGGCGGTTTCTATGGCGTCGTCACGGAACGCGATGGGCAAGTGGATCCGCAACCCCGCGCTGAGTCACCGCGACCAGCCCAGCCGCCGCACCGCGATGCAAAAATCACCAAATTTGTCGAAACCAAGCCGGGTAGTTATCACCTGACTTACGATATCCGCGGCCGAGAGGGGTCGGTCAGCTACGCGGTCGCGGAAGATGGTTCGGCCAAGTTCACATTTGTCGATGTCGAAGGCAATACGAAGGACGAGAACTACACTTCCCGGCGACGCGGTCCCGGTAGCAACGATCGTCCAACGCCACCGAGAAATGACCAGCGGCCCCCGCGCGCTGATGATCGCCCCGGATCGACTCCAAATTCGACAACTGGCATCAAGCCGCTTGCCGGCAAACAGCAACTGACAATCACGAGCGAATCCGTCGATGCTAGAGGCTTCGTGTCGATCGATTGCACTTGTGACGGAGCCAGTCGTTCTCCGGCCGTCGCATGGAAGAACGCACCGGCGGGGACGAAGTGCTTTGCGATCAATTTGTGGCACATCGCTCCCGATCAAGAGAAGTCGTACTGGGTTGTTTACGATATTCCCGCCGACGTTACTCAATTGAAGGAGAACTCAAAGAACGTCGGCAAACTGGGCCTCAACGACAAGCGACGCGCCGAGTATGACCCGATGTGCTCCAAAGGTCCCGGTGTGAAGAAGTACCACGTCACGGTCTACGCACTGTCCGCCGAACCGAAGCTGGCAGCGGACAAGGCCACGCGCGCGAACCTGCTCGCGGCCATCAAAGACCTCACGCTGGCTGAAGGAACACTCGATTTTCAGTACGAACGCAAGAAATAGCTGTTTGCGAAGAGGCAATGGGGCTTATTCATGGTGATGTACGCGAGCAAGTTCGCAATCGCGACGTTGGTATTTCTGCTCGGCACAGGCTCCGTCTTCGCGGCCGAAGCGAAGCGCCGGCCCAACTTCATTCTCATATTGATGGACGACATGGGCTGGCGCGATGTCGGCTTCATGGGAAACAAATTCGTCGAGACACCGAATCTCGAGCGCTTAGCATCAACGGGCCTGGTTTTCACCCAAGCCTATGCGAGTGCCCCCAACTGCGCTCCGACCCGGGCGTGCCTGATGTCGGGGCAGTACACGCCTCGACACGGCATCTGACAGCCGCCCGGTTCGCCGTGGCATAAGCTCATGGCTGCCGAGAGCAAGTCCGAACTGGCGACTGACGTGGTAACGATCGCCGAGGCGCTCCAAACTGGCGGCTACGAAACAGCCTTCTTCGGCATGTGGAATCTCGGACGAGGTCGCAGCGGACCCGTGACGCCAGACGGCCAAGGATTCAAACACGTTGTGTTTCCCGAGAACATCGGTTTCGGAAAGGATGCGTATTTCGATAAGGAAGGCAACTATCTCAGCGATCGGTTAATGGATGAAGTCCTCACATTCGTCAACAAGAACCGCGACCGGCCTTTCTTCGTTTATCTTCCGGATCATGCGGTTCATGCCCCGTTCGAGCCCAAGCCGGATTTGCTCAAGAAGTATGAAGGTAAGGCGGGGGCCAGCCAAGACCGTCGGGACAATCCCGCATATGCTGCGACAATTGAAGCGGTCGATCAAAACGTCGGTCGCATCATCGACACGCTCGGTCGGCTCAGTCTCACCGATAACACGGTTGTCATCTTCACATCCGACAACGGCGGTATGCAGCAATTCACTCCGCCGCTTCGCGGCGGCAAAGGTGAGTTGTACGAAGGGGGCATTCGCATTCCGCTGGTTGTCTCTTGGCCGGGTCGAACGAAGCCAGGAACCAGGTGCGGTGCCCCGGTGTCGAGCATCGACCTCTATCCGACGCTTTTGGAACTGGCTGGTCTCAAACCGCCGCAAGGACAAGGGCTCGACGGTGTGAGCCTCGTGCCGCTCCTGCAAGGCGCTGCCCTAATTGAGAGGCAGCG
>JAIOQJ010000262.1 GCA_021413475.1 Planctomycetota bacterium
ATGACCCAGCCAAGCATGTCATGCACGCGGAATGGGCCGATGTGTCTGAAACAACCGTGAAGGCCATCCAAGAGTGCAACGATCGCGGCGGCCGGGTGATTGCTATCGGCACGACGGCGACCCGAGCCCTCGAAAGTGCGGCTGCGGAGGGAGTGCTGCGGCCGTGGCGGGGCGAGACGCGGCTGTTCATCCATCCGCCCTACGAATTCAAGGTCGTGGATGGGATGGTGACGAACTTCCATTTGCCGCGAACGACGCTCTTGTTGCTCGTTGGTGCGCTGGCGGGGATGGATTTTCTGAAAGAAGCGTATACCATCGCTGTTCGCGAGAAGTATCGTTTCTACAGTTATGGCGACGCGATGCTGGTGGTGTAGCTGCAATTGGTGTTCGGGTCAGGTGCTCCCGAGGTAAATTCGTAACAAAACGTGATTCATTCGTAACAAAACGTTACGAATTCGTATCAAAATGGTGGTTCATTCGTAACAGAACGAGGGTCATTCGTAACAGAAAATGGTCGATTGGTAACAGGGTGTGTGTGAGTTTGCTGTTACGAATGAGGGGCCAATTGAAGCGGTATTTCTGAACTTCAAATTCCCCGAGCACTTACATGGACGATCTTCAATTCACGATCGAACAAAAACGGCTCTCGTCCGCCGAGGCCGAGCTTTGGGTGATCGTTCACGTCGATGAGTTGAAGAGTTCACTGGAAATTCGCGGCCAGCTTTCGGGGCCGAAATGCCCGAACGTCCAGACCGTACAGATCGCTTATCCAATCAAAGGGATTCATCCCAAACAGGATGAGAAGAACGTTCTCATCGGGCGGATCATCATCCCCGAACCGAATGTATGGTCGCCGGAGATGCCTTTCGTCTACGAAGGGACCGTGGAACTTTGGGAAGATGAGAAACGCATCGGCGACAAGCCGGTTCGATTGGCACTGAAAGCGAAGAATTGATCGCTCCGACGTCTCACGTCAAAATCTCTTTCAACGCATCCGCGATTCGATCGATGTCGGCGCTCGTGTTAAACGGGCCGGGGCTGACGCGAACCAGGCCGTCCGGGTACGAGCCGACAGCCTTGTGTATGTACGGCGCGCAGTGTAAACCGGGGCGGATGGCGATATCGAAGGCCTGATCGAGAATGCCGCCGATTTCGGGTGCTGCCAAGGCCTCGCAGCGGAAGCTGAGCGTGCCGACACGCCGCGTCATGTCGCGATGGCCGAATACTTCGATGCCGCCGATCTCGTCGAGACGTTTCCAGAGGCGTTCCGTCAGATCGACTTCATGCTGGTGAATCTTCGCGAGTCCTTCGGTTTCGACATACTGAAGCCCCGCCGAGAGCCCGGCGATACCGAGCACGTTGGGCGTGCCGCCTTCGAGGAAGTAAGGAAACTCGGCCGGTTGCGTGGGGGTCGAGGAGTCACCACCCGTGCCACCCTCGCGCCAGGGGCCCAATTGGATACGCGGAGCCACGTAAAGAAAGCCGGTCCCCGTTGGCCCCAGTAGTGATTTGTGCCCCGGCACGGCAAGCAGGTCGATGTTCAGGGCCTGGATATCGATCGGGATCACGCCGGCCGTCTGCGCGGCATCGACGAGGAAAACCAGATCGGCTTCCTTCGCGACCCGGCCAATTTCCGCAATCGGCTGCACGGTGCCGAGGACGTTGCTGCCATGCGTGACCGCGATCAGTTTGGTGTTCGGCGTGATTGCCTGTCGGAAGGCCGCGGGATCAACGGTGCCACCGGCATCGGCGAGAACACGGGTGAGCGTGATGAGCCCGGCTTTTTCCATCGCCACCAGCGGCCGACTGACGCTGTTGTGTTCGAGATTGGTCGTGATGACATGATCGCCACGCTTGAGCACGCCCTTAAAGGCCATATTCAACGCGTCGGTGCCGTTGAGCGTGAATACGAAGCGTTCCGGCCACTTGCCGTTGAAGAACCGATTGAGCCGATGCCGGCCGTCGTCGAGCGCGTGCTCCGCCGCCAGCGCCATCTTGTGCCCTGCCCTGCCCGGATTGGCGAGCGACTGGCGCGCGAAGCGATCGAGAGCCAGGTAAACGGCTTCGGGTTTCGGAAAGGAGGTGGCGGCGTTGTCGAGGTAGATCATGCGCGGCAGACTCTGGTCAGGGCAGGTTGCAACAAGCTCAATGCCCGATATATTTCGCATAAAGCGTCCGGGCCTTCTCGCAGTCGGCGGTGCCCTTGATGATGGCCCGCCCGTCGGGGAAGACCGTGAACTCGAACTCATCGACGTTGAACTTGAGCAGGAACTTGTTGTGGCTAACGGTGCCCGAGGCGCTCAACTGTTTGGACATATCCGCGAAGTCGAGCTTGCTGGCACTCCGCAACGACACCTGAACGGCATTGCGCCCGCACAGACTCGTTGTTTGCGTGCCGTGGGCTCCGTCGAGCCATTCGAAGTTCTTCTGTCGGCAACAGGGGCAATTCACCTTGTTCAAGAGAGGTGCGATCTTGATCCGGCGATTAGTGTTTTCCCACATGTCGATGTAGAGAAGTTCGCGGTTGATGGCGTTCTTCTTGCCGGCAAGGAGTTTCAGAGCCTCCGCCGCCTGGTAGCTGGCAACGACATTGACCATCGGTCCGAGGACACCTGCCGTCTCGCAGGTGCCGACTTCACCGGGGCCGGGAGCCGCCTCGAAGACGCAACGCAGGCAAGGCGTCTCGTTCGGGATGATCGTCATCGATTGGCCCACGCTGCCGATGCAGCCGCCGAAAACCCACGGCTTGTTCAGCGAGACCGAGGCGTCGTTGATCAAGTAGCGGACTTCAAAGTTATCCGTGCCGTCGAGGATGACATCGACATCCTTGCAGAGTTCAATGATGTTGGTACGATCGATGTCGGTGACGATCGGCTCAATCGTCACCATGCGATTGATTTCGCGGAGCTTCTTGGCGGCCGCCTCGGCTTTCGGCAGGTTGTTGATTACGTCGGATTCGTCGAACAGCACCTGCCGTTGTAGGTTGCTCACTTCAACAAAGTCGCGGTCAACGATGCGCACAAAGCCCACACCCGCGCGGACCAGATTATTGGCCAGCACGGTGCCCAAGGCCCCGCAGCCGCAGATGGTTACACGGCTGTTGACAATGCGTTCCTGCCCGGCCTTGCCGATGCCGCCAAACCGCATTTGCCGGGAGTAACGTTCGATGGAGGTCAATTCGGAAATCATGAAAGAATCTCTGCACTTTGAGCGGCAAGTCGCGGATGTGTTTTCCGTTCAACCATCAAATTTTGTCGACGCCATTTTCATCGAGGAACGTCTTCAAGAACTGCACATGCTCTTTGGGCCACTCTTGCTCCTTGGCGAAGCTGACGAGCGTTTCCATGTCCTCGCGGGCACGCAAGAGTTCTTTGCCGGTCAAACGCTGAAGATACGTCGCCAGGTACTCCATGGCTTCCTCGGCAGCGTCCGGGTGAACGACTTCCGGGTCGGAGCCTTCGAGGAAAACGTACGCATGCAAAACACCGAGCAACAACGGATGGATGCCGAGTTCGGGGGGGATCTGTGGAAAGACGGCAGCCCCTTCGGGGGCCTCGTCCTCGCCCTCGTCCTCGTCGCCCTCGGGTTCGAGATCTTCTTTCATGCTCAACCACCTGCCACGGCGGGAATCAACGCGACCAACTGGCCATCCTTGACGACCGTTTGCATTTCGTCGAGGTAGCGGATGTCTTCGTCGTTAAGGAAGATGTTGATGTACGGCCGTAGCTTGCCGTCGTTGAACAACTTCGGGCCGATGGTCGGATGTTTCTTGACGAGATCAGCGAGCGCTTCCTGCACGGTGCTGCCGGCGACTTCGACTTCGGTCTTGCCGGCAGTATGCTCACGGAGCGGGGTAGGGATTTCAATTCGGACAGGCATTATTGTTCTCCTGAAATGCAATGCCGCTCGCGGCTTAGCGACTGGCGCTAAGCCGCAAACGGCTCAATTCTATACCAAAGCCGGTTCACGCGCGACGGGCGAGGGCGAGGCTCCCGTGATCGCGTCGAACGCTTCCAGTGACGGTTTGATGACGACGGGGAACTCGATCGCGTCTTGTAGAGCGTCGAGCGTTTTCAGACCGTTGCCGGTGATGCAGAGGACGATCTCTTCGTTGCGGGGAATACGGCCTTGCTCGATCAATTTCTTGGCGACCGCCACGGTCACGCCGCCCGCAGTCTCGGCGAAAATTCCTTCGGTGCGTGCCAGCAATTGAATCGCCTCGATGATCTCCGGATCGCTCACGTCTTCGCCGTAACCACCGGTGTCACGCATCAGCTTGGCGGCAAAGAACCCGTCGGCGGGGTCGCCAATCGCCAGGGACTTGCAGATCGTGTTCGGCTTGCGGACCGGTTTGTGGCGTTCACGGCCGGTCTTCACGGCATCGGTGATCGGGTTGCAGCCGCTCGCCTGGGCTCCGAACATCTTGGTCGTCGGTGCGTTCTTGACGAGCCCGACTTTGTGGAGTTCCTCGAAGGCCTTGTGGATCTTACCGATGAGTGCTCCGCCGGCCATCGGGCAGACGATGTGCTGCGGGAAACGCCAGCCGAGATCCTCGGCGATCTCAAAGCCGAACGACTTCGAACCTTCGGCATAGAACGGCCGAAGATTGATATTCACGAAGCCCCAGCCGTATTTGAACGCGACCTGGGTGCAAAGGCGGTTGACTTCGTCGTAAGTGCCCGACACGGCGATGACGTTTGCCCCGAAGACGCTGGTGCCGAGAATCTTGCTCCGCTCCAGATCGGACGGGACGAAAATGTAGGTTTCAAGTCCAGCGGCGGCTCCGTTGGCGGCGACGCTATTCGCCAGGTTGCCAGTCGAGGCACAACCCACGGTGCGGAAGCCGAACTCGCGGGCTTTGCTCAGGGCGACGGAAACGACGCGGTCCTTAAAAGAGAGCGTGGGGAAATTGACGGCATCGTTCTTGATCCAGAGCCGTTCAACGCCCAGAGCGTCGGCCAGGCGATCGGCTTTGACGAGCGGCGTGCCGCCGACTTGCGGGCCGACGGTCGGTTCGCCTTCGAGCGGCAGCAGTTCGCGGTAACGCCACATGTTCCGTGGACGTTTTTCAATTTTGTCGCGGGTGATATTTTGGGTGATGGCCGAGTAGTCGTAATCGACTTCAAGCGGTCCGAAGTCGTCGGTGCAGAAGTTGATCGGAGACTTTGGATAGAGCTTACCGCAGACCTTGCAACGCAGGCCAATCGAAAAGTCGGGCACGGTGGAATTTCCCTCCGCGAAACCGGTAACGGCTCCGCAAAACGGTACGAGTGCCGATGAACTGTGCCAGGACGACCCGCGTTCCCCTCAAGAGGAACGTGATGGCGGATCGAGATAGAGTAGGGTGCTTCGCTGCTACCCGCGTCTGATCTTTCCCGGCTCACCGGGCAGGAGTTAGCACCTTTGCGAACGGATCGATTTGGGGTCGATCGGCTCACCGGTTGCTGTGGCGTCGCAGGGCCTGTTCCCTCAACCACTCTGGATCGTACATGGGGTGCCACGAAAGGAATCGCGGTGATTACCCACGGGATCGAACTAGAGAAAAATCATATCCTGATCGGACCAACCCGACAACTGACTTTTCGAGATTTTCGAACGGAAGTCTTGCCGCCAGAGAGGTTTCGAGCTGTTTTCAGGTTCGTTTTTCCCGATTTTTTCCCGCAAAACTCCTCTTGCATCGATTCGCGTTCGCGATTATGAGCCTCCCCTGATTCTCAGAAGGCGCGGATACTGTTCTCATCACCAGGTCGGGGGAAATGACCGGGTGTCGAGGCGTCGCGTTCATTCGAGAACAAATGGCATGACGATAAGTGAAGTAAACCAGTTGCTACGTAACCGGCCTACTTTCCAACTGCATCATGCCAATTCAGCCACGGGGGAGGCGGGGGATGGCGGCTTTCATGCTCGGAAGGCGCGGCTTGCTAGGCGTTTGCCTCGTTGTTTGCGCGGCGACGGGCTGCTTCATGCCCAAACGTACCGGGCCGGCCGAGTACATCTCTACCGACACGCCGCTGGATGGACTATTCATCCAAGTCACCAACGTACCGGCGGAAGAGCCGATCAGCGGCATCTATGTCGTCGATCCCGACGGCACGATCAACCTCGGCCCCTCTTACGGTCCGCCGATTCGCGTTATTGGAATGTCGCTTGAACGGGTGAAGGATGCCGTCGAAGAGCAACTCAAGAAGGTAAAAATCCTGAACCCGAAGGCGGCCGTTGCACTTGGGCAGTCGCGGGCACTGCAACAGATTCGCGGAGAACATTTAGTCCGGCCTGATGGGACAGTGGGGCTCGGCACTCCGGAGATCTCGGTCGATGTGGCATCCTACAATAGCAAGGTTTTCTTCGTGATCTACGACGGGGCGGGAAACGGGCAGCAGGTCCTGCAATTACCCGTCACGGGCAACGACACGGTGCTTCGGGCCATCGCCACGCTCAATGGCCTGCCGCCGTTGTCGAGCAGGAATCGCATCTGGATCGCCCGGCCCTCGCCGGTCGAAGCCGGTCGCGAGTTAATCATGCCGGTTGACTGGATGGCGATTGTCACCAAGGGTCAGACGAAAACGAACTATCAAATGCTGCCGGGCGATCGGCTATACATCAACGGGAACCGCCTGATCGCCACCAATACGTTTATCGCGCAAATGCTCGCGCCTCTCGAACGCTTGCTCGGCTTCACGTTGCTCGGTAACGCGACCGGCCGGGCGGTGGATGGGCAACAGCAAGGCGGCGGTGGGTTCTGAGCGACCTTGCTTGGCCCGACGCGTTAGCGAGGGATGATTTAATCCCTCGCTAACGCGTCGGGCTAACGGCTAAAACAATTGAGATTTTTGCTTCATCGCGTACGGGAATCGGCTAAGCTGAGAAGATCCAAGTTTTTGAGGAAGCAACCATGCACACCGCATTCCCGCTGACGGCGATCGGTTCGCTGCTCCTGCTCGCGAGTTCGTCCTTTGCCCAGGGGCCGTCGTTTCGACCAGGGCCGGGTGGAACGAGCGGCGTGGGGCCGACTTCGCCTGCCGTGAGCCCTTATTTGAACTTGAATCGCCGAGGGTCATCGGTTGCCGTCAATTATTATGGCCTGGTCCGTCCCGCGATCGATTTTCAAAACTCCTTGAATACTTTGCAGCAACAGGTGACTGATCTCCCCACTCCGGGCACGGGCGGGTTGGGAACCGATCAGTTTTCGCCGCTTCTGACCGGCAATCGGCCGCGGTACTTGAACACGGGGAACTATTTTCTCAGCAATGTGTCATCAGGATTTGGGCGTGGCGGCGGAGGCAGTGGCGGCGGGAGCGGACCGATCGTCGTCTTCAACCAACAGCAGAGTTCTCAATCGACGGGCGGTTCAACAGGCGGCCGATCGAGTGGATCGACGCCCATGACGTCCAGTGGACCGAAACGCTAATTCTCACACTGATTGAACACGTCACCCACGGAAGGGGGACAGAACATGGTTGGCTGGTTTACCAAATCAACACGTCCGTTGGCGATGAGCGCCGCGATTGTCATTGGCGGCAATCTGCTGGCCGCCGATCCGGGCTGTATTACCCCTCAAGCAAATTGCCCGAACCCGTTCGGACACTACACCACGCAATGGCGAACGTTCCCGCTCTGCTTGGAGCAAATATCGCCGAACGCCGTTGTTGTGCCTTTTGAACCTATCATTGCGCCCAAGAAGACGATCTCCGCGCCTGAACAGGTGATTCCGCTCCCAAAAACAATCACAGACCCGATGCCGCCAAAGAAGGTCCTTCCGGAACCGAAACTGCCCGAGGAAAAGAAACCCGCACCGGCTTTGGAAAACAAAGTCGATTCGCCGGTTCCTTTCAAAAAGGTCATCCCGGCACCCGACCCGACGCCGATGAAGGTCATTGAGCCGAAAATCGTGGAACCGAAGATCATTGAACCGTTGCCCGAGTCCAATAAATTCAGCCCGCCAGACCCGCGTTTCACTCCGAACAGTCAAAAAATTCTGCCGCCGGATTACGTGCCGGACGAACGTCCGTTCACCCAGAACTTGCTGCCCGCCACGGCAATTCCAAGTTTGCCGCCAATCGAGGACACGACACCAATCCGAACCGAGGAGCCGCCCATCGAAAACACGACTCCTGTCCGGACTGCGGTGCCGCCCATCGAGCAATCACCCGCACTCAAGCCGAGTTGGCCGATGCCGCCCGTGCCGGAATCGTATGTGCCCGTGCAGCCAACGGCGGACGAATTCAAGCGATCCTACGAATTCCGCAACGTGGGCGAGGAAGCCAGTGAACCGATTCGGCCCACGCTACCCGCCACTCCGAAAGCCTGGATCGAGTTGCCGCTCCCATTGCCGGCTCCCGTAATCCGGGGCAGTTCGCATCCCTTGTTTGATCCGGCGAAGCCAGCCGTGAGTTTCGGCACGATTGTGCCTTCGACATTGAAGTAAATCATGAGAGTTGTGAAGCCGCGACGCGGAGT